>JAIRTI010000288.1 GCA_031255035.1 Desulfovibrio sp. | reverse complement strand
ACGTATCAACAGGGGCGCCACTATCAGCCACCCAATCGCCGGGTCCAGGGCCGGCAAGGCCCTGGCGGGTGTGGGCAGAGCCCACATGCGATCAAATTGGCTTCGACAACGCCTGCCTTTCGGCAATAATGAAGACCCGGAAAAACAGGAGCAACAATGAACGCGCTCAAAGAATTTGCCGCGAATGAGGAAAAACGGCATCTTGCGTTTGCCGTCCTTGGCGGCATCGCCCTGGTTTTCAGCTTTTTTTCCGTGTCCGGCCCCCTGCCCTTTGATCCGGCGTGGGTCGCCGTCATTCTCTGTGGAATACCCATAGTGAAAGGCGCGGCGGTCGGTCTTGTGACCAGTTTCGACATCAAGGCCGACGTCCTGGTGGCCATGGCCCTGATCGCGGCGGTGGCCATCGGCGAGATTTTCGCCGCCGGCGAGGTAGCCTTCATCATGTCGCTCGGCTCGCTGCTTGAGGAGCGCACCGTGCGCAAGGCCCGCGAAGGCATTGAGAAGCTGGTGGACATGACGCCCCGCACCGCGCGCGTCCTGCGTGACGGCGTCGAATCCGTCATTGCCGCCGATGACGTGAAGGTCGGGGACATTCTCCGGGTGCTCCCCGGCGAAAGCATCGCCGTGGACGGCGTCATCACCTTCGGGCAGACCGCCATCGACCAGTCGTTGATGACGGGCGAATCCCTGCCCGTGGACAAGGACGTCAATGATGAGGTGTACAGCGGCACGGTAAATCAACTGGGAGCGTTTGATATGCGGGCCGCCAAGGTCGGCGGGGACAGTTCCTTGCAGCGGATGATCCGCCTGGTGGAATCGGCGGACGCGTCAAAAACGCCCATAGTGCGCATCATGGACCGGTGGGCCACCTGGATCGTCGTCGCCGCCCTGCTCACGGCGGCCGGAACCTGGCTGTATACCGGCGAGATCATCAGGGCCGTGACGATTATGGTCGTCTTCTGCCCGTGCGCTCTTGTGCTTTCCACGCCGACGGCCATTATGGCCGGCATCGGCAACGCCACCCGTTTCGGCGTCCTGATAGCTTCAGGCGACGCGCTGGAACGCCTGGCCAAGGTGACGCGCGTGGCCTTTGACAAGACAGGCACGCTGACCTGCGGCAAGCCCGAGGTGGTGGCCTTGCGCGCTTTCGCGCCCGGCCTGAGCGAAACGGACCTGCTGGGCCTCGCCGCGACCATCGAGCAGCGGTCGGAGCACCCTTTGGGGCAGGCCGTCGTGCGGTACGCCGAAAGACGCGGCATCCGTCCGGGCGGGCTTGAGCGCTTCGCCAGCATCCCCGGCCGGGGCGTTTCCGCCATTATCAACGGCAAGCAAGCCTTGGGCGGCACCCTGCAATTCATGCTCGAAAACGGCCTGCGGCCGGATCCGGCCATGGAAAGCGCGGCCGGGCAAGACATGGAGTCCGGCGGCACGGTGGTCTACATCGCCGTCGACGGCGCCGTCGCCGGGCTGGTCGTGCTCGCGGACACCCTGCGGCCGGACGCCAGGGAGACGGTGCGGCGTCTGCATGACGAAGGCCTGCGGACCACGCTGCTGACCGGCGACAACGCCAGAGCCGCGAAAACCATTGCCGAGGCCTCGGACATCAGCGAGGTCAGAGCCGGGCTGTTGCCGGAAGACAAAGTCAGGATCATCGCCGAAGAGTTGCAGCAGAGGAACGGCGACCACGTCTGCATGGTGGGCGACGGCATCAACGACGCGCCCGCCCTGAAGGCCGCCTACGTGGGGCTCGCCATGGGCGGGGTCGGCAGCGACATCGCCGTTGACGCGGCCGACGCCGTGCTTGTGCGGGACGACATAAAACGCCTGCCCCGGCTTATCATGCTGGCCCGGCGGACGGCGGGCGCCATCAAGGTCAATATCACCCTTTCCATGACGCTGAACTTTATTACCGTGCTTCTCGCGGCCATGGGCCTCATGGGGCCGGTGGTCGGCGCCCTGGCCCATAACGCCGGCGCCCTGCTGATCGTGCTGAACTCAACCCGGCTTCTGCGCTGGAAATACCAGGCGGACTTCTGATTTGATCGCATGTGGGGCGCCGCCGGTTTTCTGTTGTCGAAGCCAATTTGATCGCATGCGGGCTCTGCCCACACCCGCCAGGGCCTGGCCGGCCCCAGCTTCGTACCTGGACCCGGCGATTGGGTGACTGGAGTGGTGTCCCTGTTGATACGCGCAGCCGGAACCCAAACTGAGGGGGTCCGGGGCAGCGCCCCGGTTTTTCTGTTGTCGAAGCCAATTTGATCGCATGTGGGCTCTGCCCACACCCGCCAGGGCCTTGCCGGCCCTGGACCCGGCGAATGGGTGGCTGATAGTGTTGCCATGTTGCTAGGCGCAGCCGGAACCCAAACTGAGGAGGTCCGGGGGAAATCATTTCCCCCGGCGGGGTCCGGGGCAGCGCCCCGGATCTTTGAAGATATAGCCCTGAAGTTCTTTATTCGTGACGCGTTGGCGAACCGAAGCCCGCGACCTTGCACATGGTGTCGCGTCGGGCCAGGGAGAAATCGGCGCGCACCATTTCGGCCGCCAGTTCCTCAACGCTCGTCCGCGACTGCCAGCCCAATTTTTCCGCCGCGCGCGACGGGTCGCCCAGCAGCGTCTCCACCTCGGTGGGGCGGAAATAGCGCGGGTCCACGCGCACGATGATGTCGCCGACGCGCAACGGACTGTCCACGCTCTGCCCGTCCAGGCAGGGTTTGCCCCGGTCAAAAGAGGCCACGCGCCCGACTTCGTCCAAGCCTTCCCCTTCAAAGGCCAGGCGGATGCCGAATTCGCCGGCCGCGGCCTCCACAAAGGCGCGCACGCTCATCTGCCGGCCCGTGGCGATGACGAAGTCCTCGGGCCGTTCCTGTTGCAGCATCAGCCATTGCATTTCCACATAGTCGGCGGCGTGGCCCCAGTCGCGCAGGGCGTTCATGTTGCCGAGCCAGAGCCCGTCGTCGAGCCCCAGAACCATGCGGGCCATGGACCGGGTGATCTTCCGGGTGACGAAGGTCTCCCCGCGCACCGGCGACTCGTGGTTGAAGAGGATGCCGTTGCAGGCGTAGATGCCGTAAGCTTCCCGGTAATTGACCGTTATCCAGTAGGCATAGAGTTTGGCGCAGGCATAGGGGGAGCGCGGATAAAAAGCCGTGGTCTCTTTCTGCGGGCTTTCGCGGACAAGGCCGTACAACTCCGATGTCGATGCCTGGTAAAAGCGGGCGCTTTTTTCCATACCCAGAATGCGGATGGCCTCAAGCAGCCGCAAAGGGCCCAGGGCGTCGACGTTGGCCGTGTACTCCGGGGAATCGAAGGAGACCTTGACGTGGCTCTGGGCCGCCAGGTTGTAAATTTCGTCCGGCCTGGCCTCGGCCATGACGCGAATGAGATTGGTGGCGTCGGTCATGTCGCCGTAGTGCAGGACGAAGCGCCGTTCTTTGGCGTGCGGCCCCTGGTAGAGATGGTCGATGCGGTCGGTGTTGAACAGCGACGAACGCCGCTTGATGCCGTGCACCTCGTAGCCCTTAGCGAGCAGAAACTCCGCCAGATAGGCCCCGTCCTGCCCGGTAATGCCGGTGATGAGCGCGCGCTTCACTGCAGACTCCTGTTCCGTATGCCTCCGGCGGCCAAAGGGACGCGGTCCCTTTGGAATCCCTGCCAGGGGAAATGCTTGCCCCTGGACCCCTCATTTGGGTTACCTTGCTTATTCTTGACGCGAAACTTCAGTTTTTTCAACCGTTACATCGCGTGCGCCAAAGGTCGGTCACCCAAAATTCAACAGCGGCGTCCTTATCCGGCCATGGGCGTGGCCGTGCCGCCGGAGGCGGCCAGTTCCTCAAGCACGTGGCCTATGAATTCGGGAATTTTTTCCTTGCAGGCCTCGGTCATTTCCGTGCCCATGCTCAGGTAGTCGCCCGGTTCCATGCCGATGACCACGGCCTGCGGGCGCTTGCCGATAAGCTCACAACTGATGAGCGTGTCCACGAGGTCAACCTGGTGCTGGGAATCGTGAAAGCCCAGGCTTTTGCGCAGCCCTTCGTCCACCAGGCGGTAGACGCTGCCCGGTTCGCCGCCGCCAAGCACCGCGTCCATGACGATGACCAGGTCGTGATCCATCAGCGGGCCCATAAGCAATTTGCCCATGGTGCCGCCGTCCATGAGGGTGACGTTGTCCGAGAAATTGTAGTGCTCCTCAAGGCGCCTCATGGCGTGAACGCCGAGCCCCTCGTCCTTGTACAGAATATTGCCAACGCCGAGAAGGAGGATGCTTTTGCCGGCCATGTCCGTTCCTTTGCTTGCGATGATTGCCGTTCGAGCGCCTGAGGCGTCTTTGTTCCGCTATTTGCCTGACCCGCAGCATTTTTTGTACTTTTTACCGCTGCCGCACGGGCATTCGTCATTGCGGCCGACTTTTGGCGTCTCGCGGCGGTCCGGCGCTTTTTTGTTCGGGGCGGACCCGGAGCCGGAATAGTTCAAACGGGCCGATTTATCTTTGTGCCGGAAAGGGGAGGCCTGGGTAGGGCCTTTCCCGGCCGCGCCGGGTTCGCTTCCGGCGGAACCGGCAGCCGCGCCTGCGGGCGCGTTTTGTGCGGAGCTTGCAGCCGCGCCTTTGGCTGCGTTTTGTGTGGAGCTTGCAGCCGCGCCTTTGGCTGCGGCTTGGGGCGAAGCGGCGGTTGCCTCGGCGGAAGCTTCGGCCGGGGCTTCTTCAACCTTCAGGCGCAAGCGGGTAAGCGATTTGAACAGGTTTTCGTGGATGCGGTAAATCATCTCCTGGAACAGGGCGAAGCCCTCGCGCTTGTATTCCTGCTTGGGGTCGCGCTGCCCGTAACCGCGAAGCCCGATGCCGTCGCGCAGATGGTCCATGTTCAGCAGATGCTCCTTCCAGGCCCTGTCCAGTTCCTCAAGCATGAAGTAGCGCAGAATGTCCTTGTAAATCTCCGGGGCCGAGGCGCGGATGCTCTCCAGGCTTTCCAGCACGCAGGCGCGGCACTCCTCCGGGGTGGGCAGGCGCTCGTCCCGCCACTGGCGGCGGATGTTGAACACCTCCTGCAGGCGGCCCATCAGCCACTCCTCCTGCTCCTCGTCCAGGCGTCCCCTGGCCGCTTCGTAGGCGGCGTACAGCTCGTTCAGGGCGTCGTCGAGGAACTCCATGACGGTCTCTTCCACGTCGCCCCGGCGGATGGTGTCGCGGCGCAGGGAATAAATGACCTCGCGCTGCTGGTTCATGACGTTGTCGTAATCGAGCAGCGCCTTTCTGATTTCAAAGTTATGGCCTTCAACCCGTTTCTGGGCGTTTTCGATGGCCCGCGAGATCATCCGGTGCTCGATGGATTCCCCGTCGCGAAGGCCCAGGGTTTCCATGAGCTTGGAAATGCGGTCGGACCCGAACAGGCGCATGAGATCGTCTTCGAGCGAGAGGAAAAACCGCGAACAGCCGGGGTCGCCCTGGCGGCCCGAGCGTCCGCGCAACTGGTTGTCGATGCGGCGGCTTTCGTGGCGTTCGGTGCCGAGGATGAAGAGGCCGCCCAACTCGCGCACGCCTTCGCCCAGCACGATGTCCGTGCCCCGGCCCGCCATGTTGGTGGCGATGGTCACTTTGCCCTTGTGGCCGGCCTCGGCGATGATGGCCGCCTCCTGCTCGTGGTGCTTGGCGTTGAGCACGTTATGGGGGATGTTGACCTTTTTCAGCCGCGTTGACAAAAATTCCGAGGTCTCGATGGAAATGGTGCCGACCAGCACGGGCTGACCGAGTTTGTACAACTCCTTGATCTGGCCGATGATGGCTTCCATCTTTTCGTTTTTGGTGCGGTAGATGACGTCGGGCATGTCCAGGCGGATCATGGGCCTGTGAGTCGGCACCTGAATGACCTCAAGCCCGTAGATTTCATGGAATTCAACGGCTTCGGTGTCGGCCGTGCCGGTCATTCCCGCGAGCTTGTCGTACATGCGGAAGTAGTTCTGGAAGGTGATGGAGGCCAGAGTCTGGTTCTCGGCGGCCACGGTGACCTGTTCCTTGGCTTCCAGGGCCTGGTGCAGGCCGTCGGAAAAACGCCGTCCGGGCATGAGGCGGCCGGTGAATTCGTCGACAATCACCACCTGGTCGTCATTGACGATATAATCCACGTCGCGCTTGAAAATATGGCGCGCCTTCAACGACTGGTGCACATGGTGCTGCACCGTGATGTTCTGGGCGTCAAACAGGTTCTCGATGCCGAGCAGGTCTTCCACGTGCTGGGCGCCTTCATCGGTCAGCATGGCCGTTCTGGCTTTCTCGTCGATGGTGTAGTCCGCCGGGATCAGCTTGCCTACGATAAAATCGATCTTGCGGTACATATCCGTTGATTCATCGGCCGCGCCGGAGATGATCAGCGGCGTTCTGGCTTCGTCCACAAGAATCGAGTCCACTTCGTCAACAATGGCGAAGCGGTGCTGGCGCTGCACCAGTTGGTTTTCGTAAAACTTCATGTTGTCGCGCAGATAGTCGAAGCCGAACTCGTTATTGGTTCCGTAGGTGACGTCGGCGCTGTAGGCGTCCTGGCGCTCCTGGTCGGTCAGCCCGTGCACGATGACGCCCACGGAAAGACCGAGGAAATTATAGAGCTTGCCCATCCAGGCGGCGTCGCGTCTGGCAAGATAATCGTTCACCGTGACCACGTGCACGCCTTTGCCTTCCAGGGCGTTCAGCACCACGGCCAGGGTGGCGACCAGGGTTTTCCCCTCACCGGTCTTCATTTCCGAAATCCGGCCCGAATGCAGCACCATGCCGCCGATAAGCTGCACGTCGAAATGGCGCATGCCCAGCGAACGCACCGAAGCTTCGCGCACCAGGGCGAACACTTCGGGCAGGAGTTGGTCGAGGGTGGCCTCATCGTCTTTGATGCGGCGCTTGTATTCGGCGACGCGCACCGGGAAGGCGTCGTCGGCCAGTTCCCGCATCTCGGGCTCGAACGCGCCGATCTTGCGCACAAGCTGCATTTTGCGCTTGACATAGCGGTCGTTTTTCGAACCGAAAATCTTTTTAAAAATCAGGCTGAACATGCGTGCTCCGTCAGGACGCTGGCGGCCGGGTCTGAAAAAGGCGACGCCGCATATATTGTTAGTATAGTAAAGAACATTTAACGCCAAAAGCAAGGCCTGACACGGATATTCCTGTTGCTGCCCTTTGTTCCAAGGCCGAAGCATATACTTTTTGCCCGTAAAATCAAAGGGGCCTGACCGCTTTCAGCAATTCTCATTATGAGCCTTTTTGCGGACTCCATTCGCCAACTGTGAAAGGCAATGCCTCCGGCGGCCGGGGTGCTGCCCCGGACCCCGCCGGGGGAAATGATTTCCCCCGGACCCCCTCAGTTTGGGTTCCGGCTGCGCGTATCAACAG
>JAIRTI010000280.1 GCA_031255035.1 Desulfovibrio sp. | reverse complement strand
GGCGAAAACTCTTGATGAACTGGAAAGCATGGCCAAGTGATGGAAATCAAATTCAGCCTGGACGCGTGGGAGCAGTATACCGGCTGGCAAAGCCAGGACAAAAAAACTCTCAGGCGCATCAATGAATTGCTGAAAGACATCGTGCGCGGCAACCCGTTTGAAGGCATCGGCAAACCGGAGCCGCTCAAGGGCAATTTATCCGGCTTCTGGAGTCGCCGTATTGATGAATACAACCGCCTTGTTTACCGCATCCAGGGGGAACGGGGCGAGATTTGTCAGGTGGCTCAATGCAAAGGCCATTACGAGGAGTAAATCTGGATAACCCATTCCCGCCGGGTCAGCGGACTATTGTCTGCTCCCTGTCCGGGCCGACCGAAATCAGGCCGACGCGCATGCCGGAAAGTTCCTCCAGCCGGAGGATATAGTTGCGGGCGGCTTCGGGCAGCGCCTCCCAGGACGAGACCTTTTCGATGTTCTCATTCCATCCGGGCATGCTTTCATACACGGGGCTGGCGTCGCCCATGCCAAGCTCCGCCTGGGGCGGATAGTAGATCCGCCCGCCCCGGTATTCATAGGCCGTGCAGATTTTGATTTCCTTCAGGCCCGAGAGCACGTCGAGCTTGGTCAGGGCGATTTCGGTCACGCCGCAAAGGCGCACGGACTCGCGCACCACAACCATGTCTATCCACCCGCAACGACGCTTGCGGCCGGTCACCGTGCCGAACTCGGCGCCTTTTTCCTGGAGATATTTGCCGGTATAGTCAAAAAGTTCCGTGGGAAACGGCCCGGAACCCACGCGCGTGGTGTAGGCTTTGACAATGCCGATGATGCGCGTCAGACGCGACGGGGCGATGCCGCATCCGGCCGAGGCGTTGCCGGCCACGGTGTTGGATGAGGTGACGCAGGGGTAGGTGCCGTGGTCGATATCCAGGTGGACGCCCTGCGCGCCTTCAAACATGATGCTGCCGCCGGCCGCCTCCACCGCCGCGAGTTCGGACGAAACGTCGGCCAGGTGCGGCGCCAGGCGCGCGGCCACGAGCGCGATGCTTTCCATGACTGATGCCGCCGTCATGGGCGCGAGGCCGTAAAGTCCGGAAAACAGTGCGTTTTTTTCTATCAGAGCGGCCTCGACCTTGCGCCGCAAGAGGGGGAGATCGGCGAGATCGCAGGCGCGCACGCCTATACGGGCGACCTTGTCCTCGTAGCAGGGACCGATGCCGCGCCCGGTGGTGCCGATTTTGGCCTCGGCCTTGCTGGCCTCGCGGGCCTTGTCCAGAAGCTTGTGGTAAGGCATGATCAGGTGGGCTTTGCGCGAGAGCTTGAGGCGCTCTGGCGTCACCGGCACCCCCTGGGCGCGCACGGCGTCCATTTCCTCGCACAGGGCGGCGGGGTCAACGACGACGCCGTTGCCGATCAGACAGATTTTGCCTTCGTGCAGGATGCCCGAGGGGATGAGCTTGAGGATGTATTTTTTCCCGCCGACAATGACGGTGTGCCCGGCGTTGTTCCCCCCCTGGAAGCGAACGACGGCGGCAATGCCGGGGGCGAGCATGTCAACGATTTTTCCCTTGCCTTCATCCCCCCACTGGGTGCCTGTGATGACCACGTTAGCCATAGTCTTCTCCTTGCGTAGCGTCTGATTGACCACCATAGCCGGCGGCTGTGGTTAGGAAGAAAAACCGGAAGCGGATCAGTGCTCCCCTAATCGCCGTCATGTGAAGGGTCGTTCACATCCTGAGGCCGGGCCGCGTGCCGTTCGGGGAAGGAAAGCACTTTGGCCTTGTGGGCGGGCGCCTCGGCGTTCCGGCTGTCGGCGCCTTTGCTTTTGCCGAAAAAATTCGGCAGGGGCGGCAGGTTGTCCCTGTCCGGCGGGCCGGCGCTCAGAGCGAGGTGGTAGTTGAACAACTGGTTTTTCCAGTGCACCGCCTGAATAAGACACAGGGCAATGGCCGCCTCCTCCCAGCGTTTGCTGGGTTCGAACTCGTGAACCCTCCCGGCGAACTGCTGCCAGAGCTGCATAAGGGAAGCCTCGTCATACTCGTTGAGTTTTTGGGCCATTTTTTCCAGAATTCGCTGCATAGTCTTTTGCTCCCGCCCTGGAGCAAGCGCACTTTGAAAAGGTGAGTCCGCTCCGCGGGGATTTATCTTCAAATCCTCGCCCTGAAACGCTTGCGGGCGGACTTTGGCCGCCGCTGAACAGGCGTTTCAAAAGTACAATGCCCGACAGTACAATGCCCGACACGAAGGCGCGCGTAAAAAACGCGCGCTCGTCACGCCATATGCATACTCCAAAGCCGGACCGGGTTCAAACAAAAAAAGGACCGGCGCCGCTTCGGGCGCGGAAAGTACGCGTGACCAGGATTGTTTGACCACAGCAATTTTCATTATGAGCCTTTTTGCGGCCCTCCATTCGCCAACTGTGAAAGGCAATGCCTCCGGCGGCCCGCCGCCCCGGCTGAAATCCGGGATGGCGGGCCGTATTTTTCATCGAAATTTCCTTTATGGTTTGAAACCTCTCCCTTCAGGGAGATGCCAGCTTGACGCCCGGCAACGCCGGGAATACCTTTCAGGTAACCCCTTCCTTCAGGGAGGGGGCAAT
>JAIRTI010000258.1 GCA_031255035.1 Desulfovibrio sp. | reverse complement strand
GTGGGCGAAACCCTGGCCATCGGCGGAAGCTTCAAGGAAGCCCTGCAAAAGGGGCTTCGCGGCCTTGAAGTCGGCGTTGACGGCTGGGGATCGGACTTTCGCGCCAAGCTTCCCGAGAGGCAGGAACTCATCCCCCTGCTGCGCATCCCCAACTCCCAGCGGATTTTCGCCATACGCAAGGCCATGCTTATCGGCATGAGCGACGGGGAAATTTACGAGGCCACGGCCATCGACCACTGGTTCCTGAAGGAACTGCGCGAAATGGTGGACATGGAAAAGGAACTCAGGGACTTCGCCCTGGGCAACGCCATGACCGAGGACAACCCCGACCTCAGGCACATCATGCGCCGGGCCAAAGCCATGGGCTTCGCCGACGCCCAAATCGCCGACATCTGGAAACGCCCGGCCAGCGATGTGCGCTCTCTGCGCAAGGCCCTGGGCGTGCTGCCCGCTTCCGAGGCCGTAGAAACTTACGGGGGCAAGCCCGGTTCCTCGGCATCGTACTATTATTCAAGCTACCGGAAAGACACGGGCCATGTCTTTCCGCAATCGGGCGCCAAGGTCATCATTCTCGGGGGCGGGCCCAACCGCATCGGCCAGGGCATCGAGTTCGACTATTGCTGCTGCCACGCCTCCTACTCCCTGAGCGAATCCGGGGTGACGTCCATCATGGTCAACTCCAACCCCGAAACCGTCTCCACCGACTTTGACACCTCGGACCGGCTCTACTTCGAACCCCTGACCTTTGAAGACGTCATGAACATTGTTGAGGCCGAAAAGCCCGACGGGGTCATCATCCAGTTCGGCGGGCAGACCCCGCTGAATCTGGCCGTGCCGCTGATGCGCGCCGGCGTCCCCATTATCGGCACCTCTCCGGACTCCATCGACAGGGCCGAAGACCGCGAGCGCTTTGACGCCCTGCTGAAAAAGCTGAAGCTGCGCCGCCCGGCCAACGCCATTGCCTCAACGCCGGATGAAGCCTTTGCCGCGGCCAGGAAAATCGGCTTCCCGGTCCTGGTGCGTCCCTCCTATGTGCTGGGCGGCCGCGCCATGATGATCGTCTACGATGAAGAGCAGCTCCGGCACTATTTTATCGATGTCTTCCACGAACGCCTGCCCGAGCACCCGATACTTATCGACAAGTTTCTGGAACATGCCACGGAAGTGGATGTGGACGCCCTTTCCGACGGTGAAGACACCTACGTCGCCGGCATCATGGAGCATATAGAGGAAGCCGGCATCCATTCGGGCGATTCGGCCTGCGTCCTGCCGCCGCATACCATGCCCCCCCTCATTCTTGAGGAACTGACGCGGCAGACCAAAGTGCTGGCCAGGGAACTGCGCGTCATCGGCCTCATGAACATCCAGTTCGCGGTCAAGGACGGCCTTATCTACATTCTCGAAGTCAACCCCCGGGCTTCGCGCACGGCGCCCTTTGTCTCAAAGGCCACGGGCGTGCCCCTGCCCAGGCTCGCCACCCAGGTCATGCTCGGTGCCGGGATCAAGGACCTGAAACCCTGGGAAAAGCGTCACAGCGGCCATATCGCGGTCAAGGAGGCGGTGTTCCCCTTCAACCGCTTCCCCGGCGTCGACATCCTTCTCGGGCCTGAAATGCGTTCCACCGGCGAAGTCATGGGCATTGCCGGCAGCTTTGAGGAAGCCTTCATGAAGGGCCAGATGGCCGCCGGGCAGCAACTGCCCTCAAGCGGCAAGGTCTTCATTTCGGTGAACGACTACGACAAGCCGTTCGCGCCCAGCGTCGCCCGCATCTTCCACGAGCAGGGCTTTGAAATTCTGGCCACTTCGGGCACGGCCAAGGTCCTTTCGGAAGCGGGGGTGCCTTCGACCTCGGTGCTCAAAGTTTACGAAGGGCGCCCGAATATTGTTGACCTTATCAAAAGCAACGATATCGTCCTGGTGATCAACACCGCATCGGGCAAGCTCACGGTGCGGGACTCGCGGTCCATCCGGCAGAGCACCCTGCTGTACGGAGTGCCGTACTCCACAACCCTTGACGGGGCCAAAGCCATGGCCCTCGCCATTGCCGACGCCGCGCGGCACGGCCTGCGCGTCAAAAGCATGCAGGAATATTACGCGCAGCCGTCAGGCTGAGGGCAAGGGCGGCAAGCCGCCTGGCTGAGGGCAAGGGCGGCAAGCCGTCAGGCCGAGTGCTAGGGCGGCAAGCCGTCAGGCCGAGGGCAAGGGCGGCAAGCCGCCCGGCAAACTCCGGGCGGCCCCGGCGTTGCGGCATTCACCTTTTTTCCACACCTTTTTTCCGGACCCGCCATGATCAAGCAACGCCTTTTCGGAACCGACGGCATGCGCGGCCGCGTCAACCGCTGGCCCATGCTGCCGGACACGGCCCTGCGCCTGGGGCTTGCGGCCGGCAGCTATTTTCGCTCCGGCACGAAGCGCCACCGGGTGGTTGTCGGCAAAGACACCCGGCTTTCGGGCTATATTTATGAAAACGCCCTGACCAGCGGCCTCTGCGCTTCCGGCATGGACGTCTTCCTCGTCGGCCCGCTGCCGACTCCGGCCATCGCCTTTCTGACCCGCAACATGCGGGCCGATTTCGGCATTGTTATTTCCGCCTCCCACAACTCTTTTGAGGACAACGGCATCAAATTTTTCGACGCTGACGGCTTCAAGCTTCAGGACCGGGTGGAGGACATCATCAGCGATATGGTCCTGGACAACTCCTGGGAATGGGATTACCCCGAACCCGCCAAAGTCGGCCGGGCCTTCAAGATTGCCGACGCCCCCGGCCGCTATATCGTTTCCATCAAAAACAGCCTGCCCGGACAGCTCAGTCTGGAAGGAATTCGCGTGGTGCTTGACTGCGCCCACGGCGCCAACTATAAAGTCGCGCCCATGGCCCTCAAGGAACTGGGGGCCGAAGTGGTCGCCCTGGGCGTCGAGCCGGACGGGTTGAACATCAATTACCAGTGCGGTTCGCTCCACCCCGATGTTGTGGCCGCCAAAGTCCGTGAAACCCGCGCCGACATCGGCCTGGCCCTGGACGGCGACGCCGATCGGCTGATCGTGGTGGACGAACGCGGAAAAAACATTGACGGAGACCAGATGCTGGCGGTTTTCGCCTCCGACCTCATGGACAAGGGGCGGCTGCCGGACAAAACGCTGGTGGGCACGGTAATGAGCAACATGGCGCTTGAAGTCTTCATGCGCGAACAGGGCGGGTGCCTGCTGCGCTCCAAGGTCGGGGACCGCTATGTGGTCGAGGCCATGCGCGAGCGCGGGGCGGTCCTGGGCGGGGAGCCTTCGGGCCATATCGTCTTCATGGAATACGGGACCACGGGCGACGGCCTGCTGGCCGGCCTCCAACTGCTGCGCATCATGAAGGAAAAGGACATGCCGATTTCAGAATTCACCACGCTCTTTCAGCCCTACCCGCAAACCCTGCTTAATGTCGCGGTGAAAACGAAAAAACCCTTTGAGGAACTCCCGGCCGTATGCGACGCCCGCCGACAGGCGGAAAACGAACTCAAGGATCGCGGCCGCGTTCTTTTGCGCTATTCCGGCACCGAGTCCCTGGCCAGAGTCATGGTGGAAGGCGAGGACGAGATGCACGTCGAGCGGTTGGCCGGGATGATCGCGGACGCCATACGCCTGTCTCTGGCAACGGCGTAAATCAGTGGTTCCTTATAATGAGAATTGCCGTCTCCGGGCAGCAATTCTCATTATGAGCTTTTTGCGGATCTTCATTCGCCAACTGTGAAAGGCAATGCCTCCGGCGGCCGGGGCGCTGCCCCGGACCCCGCCGGGGGAAATGATTTCCCCCGGACCCCCTCAGTTTGGGTTCCGGCTGCGCGTATCAA
>JAIRTI010000215.1 GCA_031255035.1 Desulfovibrio sp. | reverse complement strand
CTCAAGGCCGTCCACCAGGTTGGCGACAATGCGCTCGGGCAGGGCCATGGCGATGTCTCCGGGGGTCACGTCGCGCATGGTGGGCTCAATAAAGCCTTTGCCGATACGGTTCCATGTGGACCGGCGCCCGCGCTTCAAATCGCCGAAGCGCTGCAATAGGGGCCGCCCGCCGCCGATAAGCGTTGCCAGCTTGCCGAGCGCGACGCCATAGCCCTGGTTGTCGGAAACCGGGTCGGTCAGGACGACTTTGGACAGAAAGGCGAAGTTGGAATTCCCGGACTTCCCGTCCCGGTAGGCGTGCCCGTTGACGCAAACGAAATCGTCATAATTTTCAAGGGTGACGAAGCCCTCGGGATTGGTACAGAAAGTGCGGGTCTGGTCGTCATATTTTCCCGTCTGCACAAAAAAGGTCGGGTCGTAAATGACGCCGGTGAGGCCGTGGAGAATGTCCTTGTGCACCTCGACCCTGACGCCGACCTCTATGCCGCGCTGGCTCATGTTCAGGTTGAAGGTTCTGGCCACATCTCCCATCCAGTCCGCGCCCACCCGGCCAGGGGCGAGGATGACGTGTCCGGCGGCAAAGACTTCGTCGGCCGTCCTGACGCCGCTGACCCCGCCCTTGCCGCTGAGCACCTCAAGAACCTGGCGGTCGGTGAACAGACTGACGCCGCGCTCTTCAAGCCAGCGGCACATGCCGTCGATATGGCCGGGCAGGAAATCGCTGCCGAGATGCTTTTGCCGTATGAGAAGCAGGTCAATGCCGGCGCGTCTGGCGTCACGGCGGATGTTCAGGGCCGCGTCCATGTCCGAGGGAAAGACCGGCGCGTCCATGCCGAAGCGGCTGAAAATTTCTTCGGTCTGCCGGATCAGGTCCTGGGCTTCGGCAACTCCCATGAACTGCGTCAAGTCGGTTTTGCCCAGCTTGTGAATGAAGTTCAGCTTGCCGTCGGAAAAAAGACCGGCGCCGCCCATGCCGGAAAGAATGTGGCAGGGCTTGCAATACATGCAGTTATGCGTCCTTTTCATGGGACAGCGTCGTTTCCCCGCGCTCTTCCCCCTGTCCAGCAGGCAGACGGACAAGTCGCTGTGCTCGGCAAGCCAGTAAGCAGCGAAAAGACCGGCGGGACCGCCGCCGACAATGGCGACGTCAAAGTCGCGGGTTGTCTTTTTTGTCTTCATGAAATGTAAAAATGCTCTATAGCAATTAACGCTTGAAACAGTTCGCTTACGGCGGGCAAAGCCCGCCTGCTCCTGTTTCGCGGCAAGGATTTGCGGACAAATCCCTGCAGAGCGTTTGAGGTGTGAAATGCTCTAGTGCTCACGATGCTGAATATATCCCAACAGCTGCCTCAGGACAACGCGCTCGTCGGATTCGGGAAAAAGCGCCAACGCGGCGGCGGCCCTGTCCAGGTGCTCTTCGGCGATATCCCGCGCCCGGCGGGCGTGGCCGCCGGCGACCACGGCCGCGCTGACGGCCTCCACCGCCTCGTCGCTGAAGGCACCTTCGGCAAAAGCGGCCCTGAATGCGCGCGCTTCATCATCAGACAGAGACGCAAGGTAGGAGAGCAGCGGCGGGGTCATCTTGCCTTCGCGCAAATCGCCTCCTCGCGGTTTGCCCGTGGTTTCGGCGGGCGCGAAATCCAGGGCGTCGTCCACCATCTGGAACGCCACGCCAAGCTCCAGGCCGAAGTCAGCGGCGGCGCGCGCCAGCGGCTCATCAACCCCGGCGAGGAGCGCCCCGAGTTCGCACGAAGCGCGCAACATCCAGGCCGTCTTGCCCGTGACGACCTCCAGGTAGTTCTGGTGAGAGACCCCGGTGTCGCGCAAAATGTCGAACTCGGCTATTTCGCCCACGGCGGTGCGCATGACCGCCTCGGAAACGGAGGCCGTGAGGCGCGTGTCGCCAAAGGCCGAAACCGTCAGCAGGGCCTTGGCCAAAAGCGCGTCTCCGGCCAGGATGACCTTGGCCGTCCCGTAAAGGGTGTGCGCCGTGGGCTGCCCGCGCCGGGTGGCGGCGTCGTCCAAAATATCGTCGTGCAAAAGGGTTGCCGCGTGCAGCATCTCAATGGCCGCGCCCATGGTATACAGCCCCTTGTCGCGACAGCCGAACGCGCGGCCCGTCAGCAAGGTGAGCAGAGGCCTCAGCCTTTTGCCGCCGGCGGCGAACAGGTGTTCGGCCACCGGCCTCGCGGCCTGGGGCAATTCCGCCGTCAAGCAGCCAAGGGCGCGGTTGATGTTCGGCTGCTCCGCTGAAAGAATGCGCTTGAGTTCCTGCATTGCGTATCCGCCCGAGTGGCGTCGTCTTATACGGTCAGGTCCGTAAGCCGCCGGACGGCTTTATCTTCGCCGAAAAGAATGGTCCCGGCCAGTTCGAGGGCATCCAGAGCGCCGGGCAGATCCCAGCCGTGGGGCGGCCGCAGCCCGGCGACGTTGGACACAGCCCGTATTTCAACAAAGGGAATCCCGGCTCGCAGCGCCCCCAGGGCCAGGGGGAAGCCTTCCATGTTTTCGATCAGGCCGTTGAACAGCGACGC
Organism: Desulfovibrio sp.; assembly: GCA_031255035.1. Classification (GTDB taxonomy): domain Bacteria; phylum Desulfobacterota; class Desulfovibrionia; order Desulfovibrionales; family Desulfovibrionaceae; genus Frigididesulfovibrio. Next base: position 1,050 of record JAIRTI010000215.1, on the reverse strand, counting down.
CAGCCGCCGCGCTCGTCCGGGGGTGCCGGAGACGCCGGCCACGGTCAGGCTGACGCCCCGCGACAAGGCCTTTCCGGCAGTATGACAGGTCAGCCCCATATTGCCAAGGGCCGCCTCCGGATCAAGTTCGAGACTGTTGAAAATTTCGCGCCCGTTCAGGCAGGCCTGGGGCAGGGGCAGCGGCAGCGGCCGACCGCCGCCGCCGTCGCCATGGGCCGCGGCGGCGACATCCTCGCCCTTGTCGGGCCAGACCCCGTATTCCGGGAGGCATTCCCCGGAAGCCAGCACCAGGCTGCCGGGGGGCGTCGCCCGCGGGTCATACGCGCCGGCCAGGCCGATGTTGACGATGCCCCGCAAAGGGTGGGCGGCGGCGGCCGGTTCCCCGAGCAACATCCCCAGCGACAGGGCCGCGGCCACGGGGCCGACGCCGCACACCAGCAGCCGGATGGTGAAGGCGGGCAATTCCAGCGCGGGCAGCAAGTGAAAAGACGGCAGGCGCCGGGACATATCAGGGATAGAAACAGGCAAGAAGCAGGGCAGCCGCGCTATGCTCGCCCGCATTTCCATGACCGTGGCCGCGACCAGTAAAAAGCAGGGCCGGGGAGTCTCGCCTTTTTCCCTCCGGCAGGGGCTCATCAGAGCCTCCAGTAGGTGAAGCCCGCGTCTTCGGCCTCGGCGCGGGCCCAGAGGCCCTTGAGGTCGAGCAGCAGCGCCTGGTCCGGGCCGGCGAAGCGTTGGCGCAGCCCCTGAAGGTTCATCCGCGCATAGGCCTCGTGCCCGACGGCGAAAACGGCGGCGTCCAGATCGCGCATCTCGTCGAGAGCGCTCACGGCAATGCCGTATTCGCGCAGGGCCTCTTCCGGGTCCGCCAGGGGGTCGTGCACCAGAACGGCGACGCCGAAATCCTCAAGTTCCGCCTTGATGTCGGGCACGCGGCTGTTGCGCAGATCCGGCACGTTTTCCTTGAACGTCAGGCCGAAAACGCCCACGCGCCCCCGGCCCGGACCCGTGCCCGAGGCGTTCAGCAGCTTCATCGCTTTTTGGGCCACG
>JAIRTI010000201.1 GCA_031255035.1 Desulfovibrio sp. | reverse complement strand
GCCGGAGGCATTGCCTGTCACAGTTGGCGAATGGGGGGCCGCAAAAAGGCTCATAACGAGAATTGCCGGATTTGGAGAAGTGTCGGTTTGGTCAGGCGCAAGGCTTTTTCGAAGGGGGGCTGGACTCTTTGGTCCAGCCCCCCTTCGAAAAAGCCGCAGCAACGCCGCCAAAACGAAAAAGCAGCGCTTCCCTAACGATACCCGTGGCTGAAATCCTTGTCATACAGCCTCGACACCGCGCCTGGGCAGGCCTTTTCGCCGGGCAGGACCAAAAAAACGGTTCTGCGCGAGAAATCCCCTCCGGCGGCGGTTTTTTCCAGGGTAGCCAGGGTGGCCCAGGCCAGTTTTTCTTCCGGCTGGCCCACGCGGCTTGCCAGCAGTATCGGACAGTCCTCGTCAACGCCCGCCGCGCGCAGTTCCCTGACCAGGGCGTCGGGCATGCCGCCGGAAAGATAGACGGCCAGGCTTCCGCCGTGCCGGGCGTATTCCCTGACGCTTTGCCCGTCTGGAACCGGCGTCCGACCGTCCAGGCGCGTGAGCGCAAGGCTCTGCACGCATTCGGGCACGGTCAGGCTGGCCCCGGCGGCGGCCGCCGCAGCAAAGGCCGCGCTCACGCCCGGCACCACCCGGCAGGGGATGCCGTCCTGTTTCAGCAAGCACATCTGCTCGCGCGCCGCGCCGTAGAGCATGGGGTCGCCCGTATGCACGCGGGCGACGTTTTGGCCCGCCAGCGCCGCGTCGCGCATTAACGCGTGCGTTTCCTCAAGGGTCATTGAGGCGGAGTCCAGCACGCGCGCCTCGGCTTTGGCGCAGGCCACCACTGCGCGCGGCACCAGAGACCCGGCATACAGCACCAGATCGGCTTCGCGAATCAGGCGTTGCCCCTTGACGGTGATAAGTTCCGGATCCCCCGGACCGGCGCCGATAAAGGACACCATGCCCGGCTGCGGGACCACGCTCCGGGTCGATGGCCGGCCGCTCATGCGTTCTCCTTGGCTTCGCCCGTGGCGGGCGCTTGCGCGTCTTTGTCCTTGTTCGCCCTGCCTTCAAGTCTTTTTTCACCCAGGACCATGAAAACCGGGTTCAAGGCTTCGAGGCGCAGGTCGTTGGCGAGGGGGGCGCTGGCGCTGGCGTGCAGGCAACTGACGCTGACGCCGGCGTCCAGGGCCATGAGAGCGGCCCTGGCCCCTTCCAGGCTGGAAAGCAGGACGCAATCGGCCACCAGCCGTCCGCCGGGCTTGAGCGCGTCCCAGGCTCTGTTGATGATCTGTGCGGCGGCGGCGCATGAGCCTGACAGGCCGCCGCCGACAAAGATGCGATCCGGGCGGGGCAGGGCGTCTCCCCCGGCCCCGCCGCCAGGCAGGCAGCCGGGCATGTCGCCTTCAACGATCTCCAGGTTGGGGGCCGCGAATGTTTGCCTGTTGGCGCGGATAATGGCGGCGCGATCCGCTTTGCGCTCAACCGCGAAGACCTGGCCGCGCCAGGCCAGACGGGCCGCTTCAATACTGACCGCGCCGCTCCCGGCGCCCAGATCCCAGACCGTATGGAAAGGCTCAATGCCGAGAGCCGCCAGGGAGGCCGCGCGCACCGGGGCCTTTGTGACGATATTGCGCGCGCGCTCAATGTCCTGGTCAGGCAATCCGAACAGCCGTGACGGTTCCGGGCCCGAAGGTTCGAGAAAGAGCACCGCCCGCGTTCCCCAGGCTTCGGGCGTCCTGTGCCGCGCCGCCTCTTCCACGGGGTAACGGCGATGCTCTCCGGCGGCGATTTCACCGGTGTCTTTCCTGTACAAATCAACGAGCACGTGTATGACGTAGCCGGCGCAGCCGCGATCCAGCATCCAGGCGGCGATGGCCGGATAGGGGCGCAAGGCGTCGGTCAGGATGAACACCGGACCGCCCCGGATCAGCGCATGGGCCAGGGGCAGCATGGAAAGGCGGCCGTGCAGGCTGACGCTGCCCGCCTGCTCCCAGGGAAAACCCAGCAGGGCGGCGGCGCATTGCACGGTGCTGAGCCCCGGAACGATGCGCAGGGCCTCCGGACCGAGGGCGGAGGACAGGCGCGCGCCAAGGCCGAAATACAGCGGGTCGCCGCTGCACAGGACCACCTGGCGTTTCCCCTCGGCTCTGGCAGCGGCGATGCCCTGGTAGAGAGCGTTCGTGTCCGCGCCGACGGGGATCTTCTCCGCCTTCAGTTTCGGCAAGGCGGCCAGCAGCGCCTTGCCGCCGATAATGACGTCGGCCTCGCGCAACAGGTCTTCAACTCCGGGGGGCGGCGTCGCTTCCCGCGCTCCGGGTTCGCCGGGCAGGCCGAGGCCGAGAATGGAAACGGGCGGCAGCGGTTGTGTCGGGCTGTCGTTCATGTCAGACAAGGCGGTTCTCCGTTTCATGTCATCCGGCGCGTTCAAGCGTCAGGAGCAGGCGTTCGTCCGGGTCGAAAATATGAAGCCGCAGCGCGGTCCGGCCCGCGTCCCCGGCATCCTTGAGAAAGCCCGCCAGCGTGGCCAGGGCCTGTTCGGCCAGGGAACGCAGTACCGAGGCGTGGACTTGGGGCTTTTGCGCCATAACGGCGAACGCCCCTGCGGCCGTGGGCATGGCCGCGACGGATTCAGCCAGATCCGCGCCCCCGGATTCCCGGCACAAGGCGGCCACAAGCGCGATATCGGCCGGAGCGCTTTGGGCGTGGGTCCAGCCGAGCCCTTGGGCCATCTTCAGCAGCTTGCCCGGAAAGCATAGCCAAATCAGCCTGGAAAAGGAATGCCGGGCGGCCTCGCCCAGGGCGAAGGCCGCGTAATCGGCCACCTGAACGCCGGCCTGCGGCGGCAGGTCCGGGTAGAGACCGAAGCCGAGACGCTCGCTCCGCCGGCCCGTGGAAAGCAGCAGTTCGCCAAGGCCAAGGGCCGAGGCCACATCCATGCCCTGCCGGATGGCGGCCTGCCAGGAGGCGTGGCTGTAAGGTTTGACAATGCCCTGCGTGCCCAGGATGGAAATGCCTCCCACAATGCCCAGCCTGGGGTTCAGGGTGCGCCGGGCGCGCTCCTCGCCATCGTCCACCTGGAGAAGAACGTGGATGGCCGAAGGTTTCGGCCTGTTGCCGTGCGGGACGGCTTCATTGACGGCAAGGGCGATTTGTTTGCGCGGCACGGGATTGATGGCGGCTTCCCCCGGAGGCACGGGCAGCCCCGGCAGGGTCACGCGGCCGATGCCCTTGCCGGCGTAAAGCCAGACAGGGACGGAAAAATAATCGATCACGGCGGGCAAGGACACCTCAGGGCCGACAAAGGGCGTCAACGAGGCCATGGCCGTCAGCCTGGCCCCGTGGGTGGCGTCGGGGTCGTCGCCGCCGTCCTTGATGACGCTGGCGAAGAAAACACTCTGGGCCTGCCGGGCAGTCGGACAGGGACCGGATTCCGCTATCGGAATCACGATCCGGGCGTCGTTCTCGGGCTCTACCGCGTTGCCCCTGTGGACAAAAGGCGGCAGCGCCACGCTGACCGAGTCCGGCGGCGGCATTTCCAGAAGCGCGCGCGCAGCCGCGCCGGCGGCCGCCGAGGCGGCCGTGCCCGTGGTAAATCCATCGCGAAGAGTGTGTTTCATATGATGTTTCAATCCACATCCGGCGCCGTCCGCCGGACGACTCCGCCCCGACGGATGGGAGCCGGGTGGATTGCCCCTCCCTGAATGAAGGGGTTACCTGAAAGGTATTCCCGGCGTTGCCGGGCGTCAAGCTGGCATCTCCCTGAAGGGAGAGGTTTCAAACCATAAAGGAAATTTCGCTGAAAGCCGGTATCCGGCGAGGATGGGCTATCTGTTCCAGAGCATTGCACACATGAAATGCTCTGCAAGGATTTGTCCGCAAATCCTTGCCGCGAAACAGGAGTAGGCGGGCTTTGTCCGCCGTAAGCGAACTGTTTTAAGCGTTAATTGCTATAGATCAAAAGGAATGCCCGCGAAAAACCTGATGTCCCGCTCGCTCTGAAAGCCGTTTTTATACGGGTCCCAACTCGGAAAATTGGTGCCGTTATGATAGTCGGTCAGGTGAATTTTGACGAAAGCGCCCTTGAGGGGCCCGTCCGGTTGGACATAACTGACATCAAAGGTAAAGGCCCATTCCTTTAAATGTCGGGACACGCCGTAGGCTTCGCCGTCCCAGCCGATGCCCGACCCCAGGGCCACGGTGAACCCGGCCACCGGCAACAGATCGTCAAGACCGCGCGAGATGACGCCGAAAACGGCCTTTTCGTTGTGGGCGTTCCAGTCGGTATGGGCGTCCCACCAGATGTCATAGGCCCCGTTGGAGCTGCCGTATCCGTCGGTCAGCCGGTAGGCGAACTGCCCCTGCTGTTCGGGATTGTTGACGGACGCGCGGGTGTACGTGCCCTCCAGCTTGAAATTCCAGTAATCCATCGAGTATTCCAGCAGGGCGTAGTGCTGCCTGGCGACGCCGTCGAAATTATCGTTGGGCGTGCGGCCGGAATTATCGTTGTCTCCCATCATGTACAATTGATAGGCCACGGCGAGCTTCCGGCTTCCGTCTTCATCAAGGTTCCGCTCCCACCGGCTTTTGAAATGCCCGTTCCACAGGTGATCTTTCGACTGACCGTACGCGGCTTCCAGGGTGAGCCCGCAAGCAAAGGAATACCTGGCCCCGGAACTCCACACCCACGGCACATGGGTTTCACCGTCGTTTTTATAAAAGTTGTTCATCTCCTTGTACCAGGGCGCTTTATAGGCGTCGGCCCAGGCCAGAGCCACGGACAGGCCGCCGATGTCCGCCCCGGCGTTCACCCCCCGGTACGTGCCCGGCATAATCGACCAGTTCACGCCCAGGACGCCGGGTCCCGAAGGCTGAAAATAGCCCGCCTTGGCCCAGAACGGCCCGACCCTGCCTTTGACGTGCGCCTTGTAGACGGAAACGCCGTCTTTCGTGCGGGTCCTGTTCCAGTCGGGATGCCAGGGATCGCCCCAGGGCATGAAGTTCATTTCATGATCCGGGGCGCCGGTGCTCTTGATGTCATGGGTGCCGAAAACCGCGACATCCATACCGAGAACGCCGCCGATAAAGCCGGAGGAAAAGTCCGCGTTGGCGGTCAGGGTGGCGTGATTCAGGTTGTTGGTCCAGCGTTTGCGTTCCGGGTCCCAGCGGCGCCGGTCCCGCTGAAAATAATAGACCCCTCCGGAAAGAGCGGCGTCATCAAAAAACGCCGTGCCGGTCGAGAAGCTGCGTTTTTTCCCTTCTTCGGCACCCGCCGTGGCCGGGGCCATGTCTTCTTCGGCCAGTGCCCGGACTGCGGACAGAAAAATACAGCACAAAGCCACACAAGCGCAGAAAAGGAAAAAAGGACTTTTGTTCACGCTGATCCCTCAAGAAAAAAATTCCCATGGCAGGCGCGCAAATAGTACGCGTTCGGCGGCATCGCGGCAAGGGCATTGGAACTTATCCAACGCGCCGTGAAACTCCGACTTCAGGACCAGGATATAAGGCGCGCCTTAACTGGAATTTTCTTGCCTTTTTGCCTTTCCATCTCCATACTCTCCTTGGCGGCTGGGCAAGCCGTGTCAGCCTGTGGAGAGGCAGTGAGACCTGGGGGAATAGCCGGTTGGCTCGTAGCCGTAAAATTCCCCACGTGGGAATTTGAAAGCGAAAACCAAGCCGTAATTCCTCTGGGCAGTCTCGTTGAAGCAGGAACCCGCCAGGGGCGCCGCGAAAGCGGCCTCCGCTGGAATCCCCTCACTTTAGGGAGGGGAGGATGTCAATGAGAAAGAAGTGAGGCGTTGCGGTTGAGACAGCAACGAAAAAGCCCGGAGCCGCAGTTCCGGGCTTTTTCGTTGCTGATGCTTGAAAAAACTACACGAGGGCCGCAAGGAGGTTGTCTTTGATGGAGTCAATGCTGCCTTCGCCGTTCAGCTCGACATACTTGGTTTTGCCTTTGGCGGCGAGATCCTTGTAAAAATACGCGGCCGCCAGCGTGCCTTCCTTGGTGTCATAATAAATGTCGTGGCGCTTGTTGATGGCGGTTTCGTCCTGGTCGTCGGAGCGGGCCGACAGCGAACCGCCACAGACCCGGCAGGCGTCGCCCTTGGGCTTGATGGCGTCGATGAAGATATTGTTGGGGTGGTTGTTGTCGTTTTTGCAAAGGCGGCGGCCCATAATGCGGTTCTTGGCCACTTCGCGCGGGAGCAGGATTTCAATGACGTAATCCAGCTTCATGCCGGCTTGCTGAAGCGCTTCCCATAATTTCCGGGCCTGCACCATGTTGCGCGGAAAGCCGTCCAGCAGCCAGCCCTTGGCGCCCTTGGTTTTCAGAGTTTCAAGCACCATGGGGATGGTGATGTCGTCGGGCACGAGGTCGCCGCGATCGATATATTCTTTGGCTTTTTTGCCGAGTTCCGTACCGCCGCCGATATGCTCGCGAAAGATGGCCCCGGA
>JAIRTI010000153.1 GCA_031255035.1 Desulfovibrio sp. | reverse complement strand
GTCTTCTGGATCAGCCCCACGGCCGGCCCGCAGAACATCTCCGTCCAGATATTCCCGGACGGCACGGACAATTCGCTGCGCATCACCGGCGGCACCCTGGCCGGCTACCTGGAAACCAGGGATTACAAAATCGGCGAATACCGTTCCCGCCTGGACGCCTTTGCCAAGACCCTCGCCTGGGAAGTAAACCGCCTGCACAGCCAGGGCGCCGGGCTTGAGCCTTTCAGCTCTATGTACGGCGCCTATAGCGTCGGCAACACCAACGTGCCTCTGGGCAGCCCCGAGGCCAGGTTCACCTGGTCCGACAAGCTCCAGGCCGGCAACATGACCTTTGCCGTGTACGACAGCCAGGGCAACGCCATCGAACTTGACAGCCAGGGCAACGCCATCGAACTTGACGGCGACGGGCTCAAGGTGTTCAGCAATCTGCCGCCCAACGGCAACTTCGACCCGACCGTGCACAGTCTGCAAGATGTAATGAACGCCATCAACGATAAGGGCAACGAAACCAGCCAGTACATGCGGGCGGACATCGTGCACGGCAAGTTGCAGATTACCGCCATGCTCAACCCCAAGGACAAGGACAAGGACAACAACCCGCTGCCCTATTCCTTTGCCATAACCGACGACACCACGGGCCTGGCCGCGGCCCTCGGCATCAACACCTTTTTCACCGGCGACAGCGCCGCTGACATTGGCGTGCGCGGCGAACTGTCCATCAACCTCAATCAGATCAACGCCGGCCGCCTGGACGGGCAGGGGCAGATCAACGAGGGCGACAACCAGACGGCCAGGGAAATAGCGGCCCTTGCCGGCAAGGGCGTGGACATCAAGACCGCCTGGAACCACAAAACCAGGCAGACTATCGGCGATTATTACGCCACCCTGGTCACCAGGGCAGGCGCCGACACCCAGTCGTGCAAGTTCACGGCCGGCGCCGAAACGGCCATGGCCCAGGAACTCTATGTCCGGCAGGAAGAAATTTCCGGGGTCAACCTGGATGAAGAAATGAGCAGCCTCATAAAATTTCAGGCGTCTTACAAGGCCGCGGCCAAGCTTATCACCACCGCGGACGAGATGCTGCAAACCCTGCTCTCGCTCAAGTAAGACGCAGGGGATCGAGGAAAAAGGGAAAGGAGCGTCACCATGGTCATGCGCGTCACTCAGGGAATCATGTATTCCTCGTTCCTGAACAATATGAACAGGACGCTCGGCGACTACATGGAGACCAACATCCAGTCGTCCAGCCAGAAGCGGGTCAACCGCCCCTCGGACGACCCGGTGGCGGCCGGCAGGATTCTCTCGACCCGTTCCCGGCTCTCCACCATCGGCACTTATGACGAGAACATCCAGACGGCCAAAGGCTGGCTGAGCATTGCCGAAAGCGTGCTGGTTTCGGGCCAGGGTTCGGTGGGCGACATTCTAGGCCGCCTTCAGGTGCTGGCCAACCAGGGGGCCACGGGCACCATCACCTCGGAAAACCGCCTGGAAATCAGCTCCGAACTCCGTCAACTTTTTGAGCAGCTCATCAGCGTGGCCAACACGCCCTTCGGCGCCAGCCATTTGTTCAGCGGCCACAAAACGGGCGGCCCCGCCTATATTGAAGGTCTGGCCGTGACCGTGCTTGATTCGCAAAGCAACAACCCGCTTTCGCTGACCAACGCCAACTTCAACGCCAACGTCAAGGTTGACGGCAAGCTCGACCGGACCATGATCCTCCAGCCCATGCGTTCGGGCGTTGCCGACGCGGTGGAATACCGCTACTCCGTTGACGGCGGCGAAACCTGGGTGGCGGCTGGCAAGCCAACTACCGATACTAAAACCGGCATGCCCACCATCAAGGCCAATGGCGTGCTGGTGAGCTTTCCGGCCAGTAACAAAAACGGGAACTTTATGGTCACCGGGGTTCCGCCGGACGAAACCGGGGCCACGCCCGGGGATAAAGTGAGCGGGCCGGATAACATCCATTCCAACGATAACGGCACCTGGCTGTACGTGCGGCCGACAGCCATCTACCAGGGGGACGATCACGACACCCAGGTCAGCAACAGCTATCGGCCAGTCGGTTCGACTCACACCTACGACAAGACCGACCCCACCGACACCAACTACCTGGCGGCCGAAGGCAATTTTCTCCGCGATGTGGCCGTCCGCCTTGATCTGCAGGACACCTCGGTCACGCCGCCGATCCTGCACTACTCTTACAGCATCGACGACGGCAACAACTGGACGCCGGCCACGGCCCCCTATGCTGCGGGCCAGTCTCTGACCCTGCCCATACCAGGCGGCTACCTGCAGCTCGGCGAGGCCCCTACGACGGTCGAGGTCGACAAGCACATGCAGTTCGTGGTGCACCCGCACCGGGCGGACATCAATTTCCAGATAGGCGAAGACTCGACCATCGCCGTCAACCTCATAGGCAAAGAGATTTTCGGCGGCCTGTACGATTACGCCCGCGACGACATCCTCTATCCGGTGACCGTCCCCGGCAAGGCCAACCTGTTCGAGACCGTGGGCAAGCTTATCGCTGCGGCCGAAACCGGCAGCCAGCAAGGCTTTCAGGAGGCCCTCGACGAATTGAACAACAACGTCATGCCGCATGTGGAAACCAAGGGAGCGATACTGGGCGGGCGCATGAACCGCCTGGAAGCCACCTGGGGTGCCCTACTCATCCGCCAGTACAGCGAGGAAGACAACCTGAGCGCCATTGAAGACGCCGACATAACCGAGCTTATGACCAGGCTGGCCCAGCAGCAGGTAGCCTATTCCAGCGTGCTGAAATCTTCCTCGATGATTATGCAGCTCAGTCTCGTAAACTTCCTGTAACCGGCAACAGAAGACGGCAAGGGATATGCTCATTCTCTCCCGACGCGCCGGAGAAAGCCTGTACATCGGTGACGGCATCAAGATCACCGTGTTCAGCATCCAGGGCAAGCAGGTCAAGCTCGGCATCACGGTGCCGGACTCGACCGCCGTGTACCGGGAAGAAGTATACCTGCGCGTGCGCGACGAGAACAGACAGGCCCTGCTTACCGACGACAGCGACCTTATGGCGGCGGCATCACTATGGCAAACAACGAAATAAGGCTTATCGAGACCCGGCTCGGCCCGCGCGAGGTCCGTCTGGACAAGGTAATCCGCTTTCCGCGCGGCCTCATCGGCTTTGACGCCCTGCGCGAGTTCACCTTGCTGCAGATTCACGAAAACGCGCCGCTACTGCTCTTGCAGAACCTGGAGCGGACGAGCCTCGGCCTTCTGGTGGCCGATCCCTACGCGTTCATCCCCGATTACGCCCTGCACATCAACGACGCGGACCAGGAAGTGCTGAAAGCCGAAAACGCCGGAGATCTGGCCGTGCTGGTCACCGCCTACATCCCCCAGGGCAAGCCGGAAAAAACCTCTCTCAACCTTCTGGGTCCGATACTGATCAATCACAAGGAGCGCCTGGGCCTGCAAATTCCGCAAACCGACGGCAAGAGCCCGCCGCGCGTATTCATCAGCATGCACAAAGCCGAAGCGCCGCCGGATAAAGGGTGAGCACGCTCCGGCAGACCCGACTTCCAGACCACAGCGCCTGTGAATCCGGGCGGAGTTGAGGCCTTGAACACCGGTGGCGCGCAGCAATTCTAATTTTGTCGAAGCCAATTTGATCGCATGTGGGCTCTGCCCACACCCGCCAGGGCCTTGTCGGCCCCAGTTCCGTACCTGGACCCGGCGATTGGGTGACGGGAGTGTTGCCCTGTTGATACGCGCAGCCGGAACCCAAACTGAGGAGTGGTGCCCCTGTTGCTGCGCGCAGCCGGAACCCAAACTGAGGGGGTCCGGGGGAAATCATTTCCCCCGGCGGGGATTCCAAAGGGGCAGCGCCCCTTTGGCCGCCGGAGGCATTGCCTTTCAAACCGAAAATCCGCCCGCTTGCCGAACGGGCCTTCAGCCGCTATACCTGAAGGCCTGTTCCACCTATTGCGCCGGGGAACGGCGACCGGAGGCGCCATGCCTTTTGACACGCCGGCGGAGACCGCCGCTTCTCTGCCTTTTTTCTCCCTGCGCGCCATGCGCCCGGACAGAAAGCTGCTGGCCGCCCTGGCTTTTTCCGTTGCCGTGAGCCTGCTTTCCCGCCCTGCCTGCGCCTTTGCCGCCTGCGTTTTCGCCGTCTGCCTCATGGCCTGTTCGGGCATAGCCTGGGGCGTGTACGGCAAGCGTCTCCTGGCCATCAACGCTTTTTTCCTGACGCTCTTTCTTCTGCTGCCCCTGTCGTTCGCCCTCAGGGGCGAAGAAGCGCTTTACACCCTGGGGCCTCTGGCCTTTTACCCTTCCGGGCTTGGGCTGGCCGGGCTCATCACCCTCAAGGGCAACGCCATTGCCGCCGCGCTCATGGCTTTGGCCGGCAGTTCCACGGTGGCGGAAAACGGCCGGGCTCTGGCCGTATTGCATGTCCCCCAGAAGCTGGTGGCCCTGCTGCTGATTACCCACGGCAACATAGCTTTGATGGCCGAGGAATACCGGCGCCTTTTCCAGGCGGCCCGGCTCAGGGGCTTTGTTCCGCGAACGAGCCTCGTCAGCTATGGCACGCACGCCCGGCTTGTGGCGCTGTTGCTGGTGCGCTCATGGCAGCACGCCCAGCGGGTTGATACGGCCATGCGTCTGCGCGGCTTCCGCGGCCGTTTTCCGGTCCTGCCCTCCCGCTGCGCCTGCCCGCCTCATGTGCGGCGGCGCAACAGAAACGCGGCCGCGTTTCTGTTGACGTTGTGCGCCGCCTTTGGCGCCGCGCTGCTGTTGTGGGACAGAATGCTGTAAGGGACGGCCGGGGCGTTACAGCCCTTCGGCCAGACGTCTGGCCAGCCAGGTGAACCGCTTGCGGGTCTTGTTGTTGGCCACGGCGATATGCAGGGCCCTGGGCGATCCCACCAGCACCACCAGGCGCTTGCCGCGGGTCAGACCCGTGTAGACGAGGTTGCGCTGAAGCATCACGTAGTGCTGGGTGAGCACAGGCATGACCACGGCCGGATACTCCGACCCTTGTGACTTGTGGACGGAGATGGCGTAGGCCGGGATGATTTCATCCAGTTCCTCGTAGGCGTACAGGACGTTGCGTTCGTCAAAGCGGACCGTCAGTTCGCGTTCCTCCGCATCCAGCCGGCAGATGCGGCCGATATCCCCGTTAAAGACATCTTTATCGTAGTTGTTGCGAATCTGCATGACCTTGTCGTCAAGGCGGTAATGCCGCTCCCCCCGGCGCAGCGCCGCCTTGCCGGGGTTGAGGGCCTCCTGGAGACGGGCGTTCAGCTCGCCGACGCCGGCCGAGCCCCGGTGCATGGGACTGAGCACCTGCACGTCATCCACGGGATTCAGGCCGAAGCGCCGGGGGATGTGCTTTTTAACCAGGTCCACAATCATGCCGGCCGCCCGCTCCGGGTCGTCCTGGCGGATAAAGTAGAAGTCGGACAAAGCCTCCCCGGTGTGCGACAGAGACGGCATTTCCCCCTGGTTGATGAGGTGGGCGTTGACGATGATCTCGCTCTGCGCCGCCTGCCTGAAGACTTCGGTCAGGCGGACCACGGTCACGGTTTCCGAGGCGATGACGTCGCCGAGCACATTGCCGGGGCCGACCGCCGGCAACTGGTTGATGTCCCCCACAAAGACCAGGGTCGCGCCAAGGGGCACGGCCTTCATCAGGTGGTACATCAGCATGGTGTCCAGCATGGAGGCTTCGTCAATGACCAGCAGGCCGCAGGCCAGGGGGTTGTCCTCGTTGCGCTCGAAACCGTCCTCGCGCGGGCTGTATTCCAGGAGGCGGTGGATGGTCCTGGCTTCGCGGCCGCTGGTTTCGGACATGCGCTTGGCCGCCCTGCCGGTTGGCGCGGCCAGCAGCACCTTGGCCTTCTTCTGCTCAAAAAGCTTGATAATGGCGTTGATGACCGTGGTTTTGCCCGTGCCCGGCCCGCCGGTGATCACCAGCACCTTGTCCGAGAGCGCGGCTCTGGCCGCCTCCACCTGCTCCTCGGCCAGTTTGATGGGCAGCATGCCGAGCACGTTGAGCAAAAGGCGTTCCGGCTCCTGAAAGGCGATGGATTTCGGCGATCGCAGCACCCGGCGCAGATAGTGGGCGATGCGGCTTTCGTAGTGGAAATAGCGTCCGAGATAGACGGCTTTGAAGGGGCCTGAGTCAGGGTCGTCAAGCTCGTCTATGACAACGCGCTCTTCAAGCGCCAGCGAGCGCAGGGCCTCGCGCGCCAGTCCGGTCTCCACGCCGAGTTCGTCGGCGCTGCGGTGGATCAGTTTCTCGTAGGGGTAAAAGACGTTGCCGTCTTCGGTGAGCTTGTTCAGAACATACAGGACGCCGGCTTCGGCGCGGATGTCGCTGTCCGGGGCGAAACCCAGTTTCATGGCCACGCCGTCGGCCGTCACAAAGCCGATGCCGTGGATATCCATGGCCAGGCGATAGGGGTTTTCGCGCACGATATCCAGGGCCTCGACGCCGTAATGCTTGAAAATGCGCACCGCGTACCCGGTGGAGACCCCGTGGGGCTGTAAAAACATGATCAGATTGCGGATGCCCCGGTGTTCGGCCCAGGCCGCCTTGATATCGCTGACTTTCCGGGGAGTTATGCCCTTGACCTGCGTCAGCCGGTCCGGGTCTTTATCAAGAATGTCGAAGGTTTCCTCGCGAAAGCGGCCCACGATGCGCGCGGCCGTTTTTTTGCCGATGCCCTTGATAAGGCCTGAGCCCAGATAGTGTTTTATGCCCTCAATCGTCGCCGGCAGAAGGGTTTCAAAACTCTCCATCTTGAACTGCCGCCCGAAGCGGGAGTCGGTGACCCAGACCCCGGTGACGGTGAGGCCGACGCCCGGCTGGGGGACGGGCATGGCCCCGACCACCGTTACCGGGTCGGCCTTGCTCTGCACCCGCATTTTGAACACCGTGTAGCCGTTGTCTTCGTTATGAAAGATGACGCGGTCCAGGGTGCCGCGCAGGGTGCGTCTGGCGTCAGGGTCAAGAAAGGACTGCTGATTCATGATCGGTTTTGTGTACCGCCATTGCGCGCGCCCAGTCAATGCGCGAGGCCACGGCCTCGGAGAGGGCCGGCAGCCCTTCGCCCGTGGCGGCCGAGATGAAAAATGCTTCGGGCCAGGCCTGGGCCAGAAGCTCGCGCGGGGTCAGGCCGCTTTCCTCGTCGCGGTCTTCGCCAAGGGCGTCGGCCTTGTTCAGGACGAGCATCAGCGGCGTGTCCTCAAGATCAAGCCGGGCGAGGATGCCGGTCACAGCGCTGATCTGCCGGGCCAGTTCGGGATGCGAGGCGTCGGCCACATGCAGCAGCAGGTCCGCCTCTTCGAGTTCTTCCAGCGTCGCCCGGAAGGCTTCCATCAGTTCTTTGGGCAGATTGCGGATGAAGCCCACGGTGTCCGTGAGAATAAGCTCTTTTTCGCGGGGGAAGCGCAGGCGTCTGGTGGTCGGGTCCAGGGTGGCGAAGAGGCGGTCTTCGGCCAGCACGGTGGAACCGGTCAGAGCGTTCAGCAGGGTGGATTTTCCGGCATTGGTGCAGCCGACGAGCGAAGCAACGGGCAGCCCGCCCTTGGCCCGGCGCTGCCGCGCATAGGCGCGCCGGCGGCGCAAGGTCCTGAGCGCGTCTTTTATCCGGGCCACGCGGTCCCGCAAGCGGCGGCGGTCGGTCTCCAGCTTGGTTTCTCCGGGTCCGCGCCCGCCGATGCCGCCGGCCAGGCGGTCCAGCGCCCGGCTTTTACCGACAAGGCGCGGCAGCATATACTGCAACTGGGCGAGTTCGACCTGGTATTTGCCCGCCCTGGACTGGGCCCGCTGGGCGAAAATGTCGAGGATGATCTGGGTGCGGTCCAGGACGCGCCGCTCGGTGACTTCGGCCAGGTTGCCGAGTTGCGCGGGCGAGAGTTCGCCGTCAAAGACGATAAGTCCGGCGTTGCCCTGCAAGGCGAGCACTTCAAGGTCCGCGAGCTTGCCCCTGCCGAGAATGTGGCGCGGGTTGACCTCGTGCACCCGCTGTATCAGCGAGCCGGCCACAAAGACGCCGGCCGCCGTCGCCAGTTCGGCAAGTTCGGCCAGGGCTGATTCCTGGCTCTCGCGGGAGCGGGTGGACACGCTGACTAAAATAGCCCGGCTTTCCGGCCCCCGGCCTTCATCGCTGCCGACGGTCCTCGCTCTGCGCAAACCTTGTCCGGCGCCGGCCTGAACAAGATCGGAGGCGTGGCGGGCGTCATCGGCCGCGGCCGAGGCGCGGGCCAGTTCTTCCTCAAGAGCCAGGGCCTCGGCCAGAAAGTCCGTGTCAACGGCGTCCCAGCGCACGGGCGGGTGCAGCCGGTAGGAGCGTTTTTCAGGGTTCGGCGGCAGCAGGTGGGCGCGCTGAAAGCGCAGCGGCTCCCCCCATTCGTTCACGCTGTAAACCGCCATGCTGTCCAGGCGCAGGAACAAGAGGTCCATGCAGTCTTCTCTGGTCAGGATGTCCGCCGCGCGTTCGTCCCGGCCGAGATGGGTGTGCAGAAAGCGCAGGCCCCTGAGCCTGCCCGCGCCCTCGCGGGATCGGGGCAGTTCGGGAATGAGGATGCTGGCGGTATCCCCCACCAGCACCTTGAAAGGCCTGCCCTGGCGGTCGATGAGCAGGCCGATCTGCCTGCCCGTGGATCGTGACAGCAAGGCCAGTTCGCGCGCCTGTTCGATGGCGCATCCGCCCTGGTTGGGGTAGCGGCGGGCGTACAGGCGCGAGAGGGCTTTTACCTGGCTGGGTTTGAGGCCCTGGGTGTTTCCTTCGACTTTGGCGATGGTGACCTCGGTTAAGCCTTTTTGCTGAGGTAGGAAGCGATCATGCCGTCGTAAAAGGACGTGGCCGCGAAGGTGGCGGCGGCCAGTTCCCGCCGCAGATCGAGAGGAGCGCGCATGCCGTTTTCCTTGAGGGCGTTCATGACGCGCGGGTAATACGACGGCGAGGGAAGCGCCAGCGCCGAATGGAAGTTCTTGGCCGAGGCCCTGAGCATGCAGGGGCCGCCGATGTCTATTTCCTCGACGGCGGAGCGCGGGTCCAGACCCTTTTTGACGGCCTCGGCGAAATTATACAGGTTCACGCACACCAGATCAAAGGGCTTGATGCCGTGGGAAGCGATGGCGCGCAGGTGTTCCGGGTTGTCCTTGTCGGCCAGGATGCCGCCGTGAACGGCCGGGTGCAGGGTTTTCACCCGCCCGCCCATGATTTCCGGAAAACCCGTGACCTCGCTGACTTCGGTGACGGCAAGCCCGTTCTCGCGCAGCAGGGCGCGGGTGCCGCCCGTGGACACGAGGGCCACGCCGTTTTCCGAGAGAAAGGCCGCGAAGTCAACAAGGCCGCCCTTGTCGGTCACGCTGAGAAGGGCGCGTTTGATGGGGAGCAGGTCCATGCGTTTACTCCGTTCGGTAGGCTTCAAGCTCTTTCAGGAAATCCTCGGGCACATCAAAGCCGTTGGCGAGGGCCAGGTTGGCGTTTTTCAGCGCCTTTTTGCCGTCACCCTTTTCCAGCCAGGCCAGGGCCAGATTGTTGTACGCCGGGCCGAAACCGGGCTGCTGCTGGAGGGCGCGTTCGGACAAAGCGATGCTTTCGTCAAGATTGCCCAGCATGTACTGGGCCGCCGCCAGCGAAGCGACGCCCTGAATAAAGGCCGGATCCCACTTCACGGCCTTGGTGAAGGCCGCCGCCGCTTCGGCGGCTTCGCCCCGCTGAAGGTGGACAAAGCCGATGTTGCCCCAGGCCACGGCGAAACGGGGCCGGGAGTTGGCCGCTTCCTTGTTGTAATTCAGGCAGCCGTCAAGGTCTCCACGTTGCAGGCAGATGCCGCCGAGTTGCACATAGGCTTCGGCCAGGCGCGGGGCCTTGGACACGGCGTCCAGAAAGGCGCTTTCCGCTTCCTGAAATTCCCGTTTGGAGAGCAGGGCCACGCCCAGGTTGTACAAGTGGTTGGCGCAGTCCGGCGAGGAGTTGATGGCGGCGCGCAGATCGGCGATGTACTCGTCAATATCCTGGTATTGTTCTTTCATTGTTTGTCTTGTTCCTTTTGCAGCTGTTCATGGTACCAGACGCAGAAGTCGAGCGCTCCCTGGTATTTTTCCTGTTTGGCGATGATGCCCACCGCGCATTCCGTCGCCCCTCTGGCGTAATCGCCGCCACGCATCTCCTGGGAGACGGACTGCAAAAAATCGCGCACCAGTTCCCGCACCGTGCGCTTGCTCAGGTCGCGGCGCATGTCCAGGGGTTCTTTGGGGGCTTCAAAGGGATCCCACTGGTCAAAGCCGATGCGGTCGACAAAGCGGCGACGGCGCGGCGACAGGCGTTCGTAAAAAATCCGCTTCTGCTCCTGTTCGGCGTCGCTGAAGCGCCGCTCGTCCCGCCGTTCCAGAAGTTCCGAGGGCTTCCCGGCGCCGGGCCGCGTGCCGCCGCTCATGGCCGGGCCTTGGCCTTATCGCCGCCGTTGTTGCCGCCAAGGCCGAGATACCGGGCATCGTACGCGGTTATCAAGACGCTGGAAACCGGCACGTAGACCAGGGAAAGTTCTTTGTAGGCGCTGCCGATGTCACGGGCCAGATCTTCGCTGAGGGCGGTCAGCCGTTGCTGCATCTTGTCAAGGGCGACCGTGGGGTAGGCCCGCCCCTGCCTGAAACCGGTAAGGCCGCAGGTGTGCGCTTTGCCGCCGATGGCCGTGGGCACGCCGTACAGGCGGCAGGTGATGGGCCGAACGTCGTAGAGGCGGCACAACTCGTTCTCTCCCAACAGCGGACAGCGCATGCGCCTTGCCGCGACCTCGCTCAAAATGGCGTTGCTGTCTTTGCCGGCCTGGGAGTCTTTGAAAATTTTGCGCTTGAAGACGGCGGTCTTGCGGTCGACGCCGTCGGCCAGGTCCAGCAAGGCCGCCCGTTCCGCGCCGGCGGGAAAGCGTTCGAGAAATTTGGCGTTGAGGTAGAGCGCCTCAACGAGCGAGAGGTCGAACAGGGCGTGGCAGCAACCGCTGCACCGCTCGCGGCAGACGACCAGATCCGGGAATTCGGAACGGATGCGTTCGAAAAGAGCGTCAGCCTCGCGGGCGTGCCGCTCATAGCGCTCGAAAAAGGGGGTCAGATCCGGTAAGGCGCCGGTCATGAAGGCTCCTTGAAAGCAAAAAAGGCGTTCCCCAAAGCCGGCTGGATGCGGACCGCCCGCTCTCGGTCCGGTTGGACGGCACGGCGGTCCGCCGCGCCGATATCGCGGCGACTGTGCGTAAACCGCCGCTCCGGCTGCTGCCGGAGCGGCGGTTTACGGGAAAAGCTCAGATTTCCTCGATGGTAATGGCGGCGGAGGGGCAGACTTCAATGCAGGATTCGCAGCCGAGACATTCGTCGGCGTTCACGGGAACGGCCTTGCCGTCCTGCAATTCGTAGACTTCCACGGGGCAAACGTCCACGCATTCGCTGTCGCCGGTACATTTGTCAGTATCAACGGTCACATTCCAGGCCATATCGATCCTCCAGTGGTTTTGGGCTTTTTATAGCCCTTTGTTTTTATTACATAAAGTATTATCGGACATCCCGCGTCCTCTTTGCTGATAGCCGCCGCACCTCCGCCTGTCAAGTCAAGAATGCGCACGGCAAAAAACTCGTATTTTCAAGGCTGCCGGCAGGGTGTGCCCGGGGCCGGGCGGACATTTTTCTGTCGGAT
>JAIRTI010000047.1 GCA_031255035.1 Desulfovibrio sp. | reverse complement strand
GAAGACATCTATCCCCTGCTCGAAAGCCCCGCCCCGCCGGCGCTGCTGATTCTCGATTCCGTCCAGACGCTGACCTCCTCCAGGGCCGAAGGCCTGCCCGGCAACGTGAGCCAGGTGCGGGCGGTCGCTACCGAAGTGGTCGAACGCTGCAAAAAATGCGGTGCCGCCGTCATTCTCGTGGGTCACGTCACCAAGGACGGAACCCTTGCCGGGCCGCGTCTGCTTGAGCATATGGTCGATACCGTCATTTCGCTTGAGGGTGACCGCCAGCAAGTGTTCCGTCTGTTGCGCGTGCTCAAAAACCGCTTTGGTCCCAACCAGGAGATGCTCATCTTTCAGATGGTCGAACAGGGCATGGAACTGGTTGAGGATCCGTCAACCTATTTTCTCGGCGCGCGGGACGCCACGCTCTCGGGCACGGCCGTGGTCATGGCCATTGACGGGCAACGGCCGCTGGCCGTCGAAATCCAGGCCCTGGTCACCAAAAGCTACCTGGCCATACCGAGGCGCACGGGCCTCGGCTTTGACGTCAACCGCCTGCATCTTCTGCTGGCCGTGCTTGAAAAGCGCCTGCGTCTCTCCTTCGCCCAGGTTGACATCTACGCCAAGGTGGGCGGCGGCATGCGCCTTTTGGAGCCGGGCATGGACGCCGCCCTGGTGGCCGCCGTGCTGTCCTCTTACTACGACGCGCCCCTGCCCGAACGGGCCGTTTTCTGGGGGGAGATTGATCTGAACGGACAGCTTCGCCCGGTGGCCGGCCACAGCATCCGCGAAGCCCAGGCCAAACGTCTGGGCTACGGGCCGATCATCCGCCCGACGGTAAGCGCCAAAAAACCGGGCCACGCCGCCACCCTGGCCGATATGCAGCGCATCCTGTTTGCAAGGAGTTACGCGCCATGAGCCCTTTTTCCCCGGATTCTCATTCCGATTCTTTTGCGGACATTGAACTGCGCGAGCCCAGACGCTTCCGGGTGCTCCTGCACAATGACGACTATACGACCATGGAGTTCGTGATTGAGATTCTGATCGGCATCTTCCGCAAAAGTCCTGACGAAGCCGTGGAAATCATGCTCGCGGTACACGAAAACGGCATCGGCGCCTGCGGCGTCTACACGGAGGAAGTCGCCGAAACAAAAGTCGCCCAGGTGCGCTCCAAGGCCAGAAGCGCCGGCTATCCTTTGCGGTGCAGCATGGAGGAGGAATAAATGCTCGATTCTCATTTGGAACATGCCTTTTCGCTCGCGGTGAGCGAAGTGCGCAGACGCCGACACGAATATTTCACCCTGGAGCACCTGCTCTACGGCATCACCGGCGACGAAGGCGGGCGGACGCTGCTCGACGGCGTCGGGGTTGATATCCAGGCTCTGCGGCGCAAGCTGGAGCGTTTTTTCAGGGAGAACATCACGCCCCTGAGCCCGGAGAACGGCGGCGACATCGTGCAGACCATCGCCCTCGAACGCGTCATGCAGCGCGCCTTGCGCCACATGCACTCCTCGGGCAAGCCCAAGGCCGGCATCGGCGATGTGCTGGCCAGCCTGCTTGAAGAAGAAAACTCTCACGCGGCCTACTTCCTTTTTTCCCAGGGCGTCACCCGGCTGGATATCCTGGAGTTCATTTCACTGGACGCCGACGGCGTCAACGAGACCGACGCGGGCAAAAACGACGAGGACGAAGAAAACGACCCGGACCTCAAAGCCTTGAGAAAATATACCGTGGATTTGACGGCCAGGGCTGAGAAGGGCGAGCTGGACCCCCTGATCGGCCGCGAGGTCGAACTGGAGCGGGCCGTGCAGATTCTGGCGCGCCGGCGCAAGAACAATCCTCTTTTCGTGGGTGACCCTGGCGTCGGTAAAACAGCTCTGGCCGAAGGGCTAGCCATGCGCATGGCCCACGGCGACATGCCCGAGGATTTCACGGGCGCAAGGCTCCTGTCCTTGGATCTCGGCGGCATGATGGCCGGCGCCAAATATCGCGGCGACTTCGAGGGCAGGCTCAAATCCGTGCTCTCGGCCCTGTTGCGCCTGCCCAAGGCAATTCTTTTCGTGGATGAAATCCACACCCTTGTCGGCGCCGGGGCCGTCAGCGGCGGCGCCCTTGACGCCTCGAACATCCTCAAGCCCGCTCTCGGCTCGGGGGCGTTGCGCTGCATCGGCTCCACAACGCATGACGAGTTACGCAATCATTTTGAAAAGGACAGAGCCTTTTCACGCCGCTTTCAAAAAATCGACGTGGGCGAGCCCGGCCACGACGAGTGCCTGGCTATCCTTAAAGGCCTCAAAAGCCGGTATGAAGCCCACCACAACGTGCGCTACACCCCGGCGGCCCTTGAAGCGGCCGTAACCCTTTCCGCCCGACACCTGCCGGACGCGCGTCTGCCGGATAAAGCCATTGATCTCATTGACGAAGCCGGGGCCAGACGCCGTCTGCGACGTTTTCAGGCCGGCCGCGACGCCTCCGGGGCGACAGGGGCCGCAAGCAAGGCGTCCGCGCGTCCCCTGACCGTCGGCGTCAACGAGGTGGAACAGGTGGTCCAGAGCATGGCCCGCATTCCCCCGGTCAAGGCGAGTTCCACGGATAAAACCGTCCTGCGCCACCTTGAGCGGGATCTGAAAAACGTGGTCTTCGGGCAGGACGCCGCCGTGGGCAACGTCACCAGAGCCGTGCTCCGCGCCAGGGCCGGGTTCAGGCGCGAAGGCCGTCCTCAGGGCGCCTTCCTGTTTTACGGCCCGACGGGCGTCGGCAAAACCGAACTCGCCAGGCAACTGGCCGCCACCATGGGCGTGCCTTTCCTGCGCTATGACATGTCGGAATATATGGAAAAGCACGCGGTTTCGCGCTTTATCGGCGCGCCTCCGGGCTATGTGGGCTTTGATCAGGGCGGCATGCTCATCGAAGCCGTGCGCAAAAA
>JAIRTI010000042.1 GCA_031255035.1 Desulfovibrio sp. | reverse complement strand
ATGATCGTCAAAGTCAAGGAGCCCATGCCTTCCGAGTACGCGAAAATGCGGGAAAACCAGCTTGTTTACACCTACTTCCACTTTGCCGCCGACGAAGGCCTGACCAAGGCCTGCCTTGAGCGCAAAATCATCGGCCTTGCCTATGAAACGGTGGCGGAAGGACGCGCTCTGCCCCTGCTCAAACCCATGAGCGAAGTGGCCGGACGCATGGCTTCTTTAATGGGCGCGTTCTACCTTGCCAAAACCCAGGGCGGGCGCGGCCTTTTGCCCATGGGCGTAACCGGCGTGGCCCCGGCTGAAGCTCTGGTGCTCGGCGGCGGGGTTGTCGGCGCCAACGCGGCCCAGGTGGCCGCCGGTCTCGGCTGCAAGGTGACCATTCTTGACGTGAACCTGGCCCGCCTTGAATACCTTGGCCAGATTCTGCCCCCCAACGTGAACGCGCTGTACAGCGACCCGGTAAACCTGGAAAGCTGCCTGAAAACCGCCGATTTCGTGGTGGGCGCGGTGCTCATCCCCGGCGCTGTGGCCCCGAAGCTGATGCGCAAGGAACACCTCAAACTCATGAAGCCCGGCGCGGTGCTCGTTGACGTCGCCATTGACCAGGGCGGCTGCTTTGAAACCTCGCACGCCACCACGCACTCCGAGCCGACCTACGTAGTTGACGGCATCATCCATTACTGCGTAGCCAACATGCCGGGCGCGTACTCGCGCACCTCCACCTTTGCCCTGAACAACGCCACCCTGCGCTACGGTCTCATGCTGGCGAACAAGGGCGCGGAAAAGGCCTGCCGGGAAAACGAAGCCCTGAAACTGGGCCTGAACGTATACAAGGGCATCATCACTTACGAAGCCGTTGCCGAAGCGTTTGCCATGCAATCCCTTTACAAGCCCGTCGATTCCGTGATCGGCTGACCGCCGTAGGACAAACGCCATGACCAGAGCACCCGACGACTACATCAACGGCGACGTAAAAAACGTGTGGCACCACCTTACCCTGCATCAGGGCAAGGCCCCCATGATTATTGTGGAAGGCAAGGGACTTCGCATCAAGGACATCAACGGCAAGGAGTATCTTGACGCCACTTCGGGCGGCGTCTGGTGCGTCAACGTTGGCTACGGCCGCGAGCGGATAGCCGACGCGGTCTGCGAGCAGATGAAAAAAATGGCCTATTACGCGGCCACCGGCGGCAACCTTCCGACCATTGATTTTTCTGAAAAGCTGCTTGGCTACATGCCCGGCCTTTCCCGCGTCTACATCTCCAACAGCGGCTCCGAGGCCAATGAAAAGGCCTACAAAATGATCCGCCAGCGCGCCCACATTGCCGGCAAGACGGAAAAGAAGAAAATTCTCTACCGCTACCGCGACTATCACGGCACGACCATCGCGGCGCTGAGTTCCACCGGCCAGCCCGAGCGCAAGGAATGGTTCGGCCCCTTTGTGCCCGGCTTCGTCGAAGTGCCGCATGCCTGCTGCTACCGTTGCGCCTTCGGCAAAAGCTACCCCGGCTGCAACCTTGAATGCGCGAAAGCCGTGGAAGACATCATCCTCAAAGAAGGCCCGGAAACCGTGGGCGGCGCCATTTTCGAGCCGATCACGGCGGGCGGCGGCGTTATCCCGCCGGTCAAGGAATACTACACGGAAGTGGCGGCCACCTGTAAGAAGCACGACATTGTGCTGATCATGGATGAAGTGGTCTGCGGCATGGGCCGCACCGGCGCCATGTTCGGCTACCAGCACTACGGCGTAACGCCCGGCATCGTCACCATGGCCAAGGGCGTTGCCAGCGCCTATATGCCCATTTCCTGCACCGTGACCAACGAAGCCGTGTTCTCCTCCCTGCAGGCGTCGGGCGACAAACTCTCCTATTTCCGCGACATCAGCACCTTTGGCGGCTGCGCGGGCGGTGCCACCGCCGCGCTGGAAAACATGAAAATCATCGAACAGGAAAAGCTGCTCGATAACGTCAAAGCCATGGGCGACTATTTGATCGAGGGCATGAAGGAATGCCTCGGCCATCCGAACGTCGGCGACGTGCGGGGCAAAGGCCTGCTCACGGGCATTGAATTCGTGGAAGACAAGAACAGCAAGACGCCGCTGGCGGAAGAAAAAGTCATCGCCATCTGCGGCGACATAGCCGCCAACGGCGTACTGGTGGGGCGGACCAACCGCAGCTTCCCCGGCCAGAACAACATCATCAACATCGCTCCGGCCTATATCGTCAGCAGGAGCGACTGCGACGAAATTCTCGCCGCTCTCGGGGCCGGCATCAAGAAAGTGCTGGGCTGACCCCCAACAAGAAAGGAGAGGCATCGCCTCTCCTTTCTTGTCCGCCCCTTACTCAACAACCTTGATGCCGAGCTGCCTTGCCTTGCGCACCACGCTCGACTGGCTGATTCCGAGCAGTTTCGCCGCCTTGTGCGTGCTGCCGCTCCTGGCAAGAGCGTCGCGTATCATGCTCCGCTCCAGTGCGCTCACGGCGCCACGCAAATCCAGCGGCGCTTCGTCCGCGGCATCCTGAAAGAACTCCTTTTGCCCGCCCACGATATGCGGGGGCACATCGGACAGCCGGATGATGCTGCTCTCCGTCATGGCGGCCAGAAACTCCACGGCCGCGCGCAGCTCACGCACGTTGCCGGGCCAGGAGTGAGCCGCGAAACAGCGCAGCACCTTGGGTGAAAGCGTTCTGATGGTGCCGTGCCGCTTGCAGGCCTGATCGAGAAAGTACATGGCCAGTTCCGGGATGTCTTCCGGTCGTTTCCGCAACGGGGGAATTTCCACGCTCAGAACGCGCAGCCGATAGTAAAGGTCGGCTCTGAATTCGCCGTCGGCGACCAGTTGCTCCAGAGGCCTGTTGGTGGCGGCGATAATGCGCACGTCAACCTTGATGCTTTTTTCCCCCCCGATTTTGTGAAACACCTGGTTGTCGAAGACGTGCAGAAGTTTGGCCTGCATGTTGAGCGGCAACTCGCCCACCTCGTCAAGCAGCAGGGTTCCCTTGTCGGCCAGCTCGAAAAAGCCTTTTTTCCCGGCGTTGCCCGCCCCGGTGAAGGCGCCTTTTTCATAGCCGAAGAGCTCGGACTCTATCAGCGTCTGCGGTATGGCCGCGCAATTCACGCTGATAAAGGGCGCGTCCGCGCGCGGGCTTTTGCGGTGGATGTTCGAGGCGGCAAGCGTTTTGCCGGTTCCCGTTTCGCCCAGAATAAGAATGCCCGAAGGCGCTTTGGCCGCCTTTTCAAGCTCGCGCACGCAATCGCGCATGACCTTGCTGTTGGCGATAAAGCCCTGCGTCTTGCTCTGCTGCATGCTGGCGAGCTGTCCTCTGTAGGCGTGGGCCGCCATTTCCGCCTCGACAAGGCGTTTTTGCAGCGCTTCCAGTTCCGTCATGTCCCGGATGGAAGCGACCACCCGCCAGATGTTGCCTTCATCGTCGAAAACCGGCGTGCTTGTGTTCAGGCAGCGCGTTCCACAGGCGTAGTCGTCAAACATGGTGATGGGCTTGCGTTCCTCAAGAGCCATCAGCGTGACGGCGGAAGTAAAGGCGCCGTCACGTATGGGGTCGGTAACGTGTTTGCCGATCATTTCCTCGGGCTCAATGTCGGCGATGCGCTTCATGGCTTTGTTCACGTGCACGGTCAGGCCGTCGCCGTCAATGATCCATATGCCGTCATGCATGGAGTTGATGATGACCTGCAGCTCACGCTTCAGCAGTTCGTAACGGTGTTCCGCGTCGGAATCCTCCAGCCGGTGCAGCACAAAAAGACGGCGTCCGCCTGCCTGTTCATCGGCCCAGGCCAGTACCCAGGTCGCGTCTTTACAGTGCAGCGCGACACTGCCATGACCTTCAGGGGCCGCATCTTCCATGGCCTCTGCCACGGCGTTTTCAACGGTCTTTTCCTCTTTTTTCCCGCTGCCGGAAAAACCGGCTTCACGCAGCAGCGCAAGCAAAGAG
>JAIRTI010000143.1 GCA_031255035.1 Desulfovibrio sp. | reverse complement strand
TCCTCCGAACGCGGCGCCGTGGAGCCCTATAACGCCAACTGCCTGTGGAACCTCCAAATGGGCAAGAATTACATGGCCAAGGGCCGCTATGAACTGGCCAGGGAGCATTTGCTCCTGGCCCTTGCCGCCAGCGACAATGTGGAGACCAGAAATGTCATTGCCCACGAGCTTAACAGCGTGGACCTGATGATACAAACCCAACGATGAGGCCGCCATGCGAAGCCAGCAATTCACATATTTTCCCACGAACGCGCCGGTGTATTCCCGGGTCGGCATGCTCATGCTGACACTTTTCGCCGCGCTCGTCCTGACCATATTTCCGGCCCTGGCGCACAACGCCGTGGCCGCCACCATCCCCCAGACCGCCTCGGCCGCCGGGCGCGAGATGGACCGGCAGATAGCCGAGCGTCTCGGCCAGGATTCGTCGGCGCGGGGTCTTTCCCTGTCCATCACCACGCCGGTCGACGTGAACGACCTTGAAGCGTCCAACCCCCTGGCCCGCCAGATGCAGGAGGAAATCGCCCGCTGGTTTGTTCAGGCCGGCTATGACGTCCAGGAAGTGCGCAAAGGCCGGGATCTGCTTTTTGAACCGAAAAGCGGGGAAAAGCTTCTGACCCGTAAAGAAAAACTGGTGGGCGACCGCTCCGTGACCAGCGCGGCCATTGTCGCCGGCACCTACGTGGTCACGCCCGAACACGTTCGTTTCAACATCCGGGTGGTGACTGCCAAAAAACGCGAAGTGCTCGCCATGTCCACGGTAACTCTGCCCATGACCCGCGAAGTGGCTTTTCTCGCCCGATCCGACGGCGACACCCTGTTCGGCGGCACGCCCATCGCGCCAACCGTGGTGACCATGCTTCCTTGATCAACAGGAAGAGTATGGACGGGCGCGGACAGCGCCCACATGCAAACTGGCGGCTTCGGCAAAATGATAATTGCTGTTGACGGTTGACGGCTCGATGACGTGTTCCCCATGGGCAG
This sequence comes from Desulfovibrio sp., assembly GCA_031255035.1. Taxonomy (GTDB): domain Bacteria; phylum Desulfobacterota; class Desulfovibrionia; order Desulfovibrionales; family Desulfovibrionaceae; genus Frigididesulfovibrio. Next base: position 3,339 of record JAIRTI010000143.1, on the reverse strand, counting down.
GCTTGAATATACCGTTGACGCCTCCGGAAAATTTGCCGTTATCCAGGCCGGCCGGACCGAAACCGCCCTTTGGGAGATTGGCGAAGCCTAGCCGGGCCTTAGCGGGTGTGGACTGCCGCTTCGCTCACACACAAAAGAAAGATGAATTGGCGCTTTTGATGATGGCCACTCGCGCGGCCGGCTTCTCCTTGAGCCAGGCGTCCACGGCCTCTTGGATGCGTCCGGGTCTGAGCAGGCACCCGGCCAGGGTGGCCTCGGGCAAATCCGAATGAATACACACATCAAAGCGGGTAGTGGCTCGGGCGAACAGGAAGGCCTTGTGCGCGCCCATGCGGAAGGGCCCCCGGCTGAAGGTCTCCACGAGTTCAGAGTCATTTTTGAACTGGCGCACATAGTTGTAATAGTGGTCGTCGCCTATGCCCTGCTCGCACTTGGCCAACAGAACAATATGCGCGCCCGGCGCGGCGCAGGCCGTGGCCGATGAAAGGCCCTTCTGGGCCTGGTACAGGCAGATATCTTTGGGCAGCCCGCCGCAGGAGGCCACCACAATATCATAGGGTTCCTTGAAGCTCAGGCCGTAAAGCTCGGCGGTTTTGGCCGAGACCTCCCGCATGACCAGATGCGGCGCCCCGGCCAGAATGGCCGCGGGCCGCTTGGCCGCGTCCATGACCACGTTCACGGCCAGATTCACACCGGCCAGTTGCCCGGCTTCGTTAAGGTCGAGGCGCACGGGGTTGTCCGCGATGTTTCCGGCATAGGCCGTAGCGCTGTGCATCATGCTGTGGTTGGCCGTAATCATGGCCGCCGAAGCGCAGCCGATGGTCACGCCCTTGGCCCCGCCGGTAAAGCCGACGAACTGGTGCGCGTCCACCATGCCCACGACCATGCGGTACTGGGCCCATCCGAATTCGGCGTTAATCTCCACCGGGGTGCCCCGGCTGGTCACGCCGAAGCTGATAACAGGGCTGTTTTCCGCATCATGCACCACGATACGGCAGGCGCGCGCGCTTTCGGGCAGGATGCGCTCAAGCTGGGCCGCATCGGCCGGCGGATGCAGCCCCCCGCCCACGACAATGGCGATGTTTTCCTGGCGCAGGGTGGGCCAGGCCGCCAGAACGTAATCAATGAGCGGCGGCAGGAGGGTCTTTAACGGCACCGGGCGGGTTTCGTCCGGCACGGCGATGGCCAGGGAAACCGGAGCGGGCTGAGCTTTGAGGGGCGGGCAGCCGACCGGGGCGTTCAAGGCCGAAACCAGGGCGGCGGCTGGGTCCGCAAGGGCCGGAACATCTCTGGGCTCAAAGACATCGACTCGAACGCCGTCATGCAGGTCAAGATTCAGGTATCCGCTGCCGTATTTGAGTTCGTAACGCATAAAGATCTCTTTGCGCTTAAAGCCGCAATCAAAAGGACAACAACGACGATTCCGGCGTAGGCACGTTGAGCAGCCAGGTAAAGGTCACATAAACAGCCACCATAATTATGGCCGTGACCAGCAGGGCGTTCAGCATGGTCCGCCGCATGGTCACGCCGCTGTCACGCAAGATGACGGTCATGCCGAACATGAAGATAACGGACATGGGGTAAAAACCCAGGTAGGGCATGGCCAGAGTGTAAAGAACGGAACCTGCGGAAATCATGGCAATACGCTTCATGGAGGCGGATTCCGGAGCTTCGGCGGGGTAAGCTTTTACGAGTTTGAAAATACCCTTGCCCAGCAGGCACACGCCGCCGCCGGTCATGAAAATGAGCAGCATTTTTGGAAATAACAGACCCAGGCCGGAAAGGTCAAAGGTCTGCGTATAAAAGGCGATGACAATGGCAAACAGGGCCAGGGCGCTCAGAATATCCGACCTGGCGCTATGCTTCGCGCTGGGCAGGGCTTCAGCCCGGTCAATCCTGCCCCGCTTCATGTTCAGGAACAGGGGCGTCAAGAGCGAAAGGCCGGTCAGGAGCATAAGCACTATAGTGACGGGACTGTTCAAAAACACGGTAATTATCGAACCATCCAGCGAGTGCGAAAGCTGTTCGGTCTTGCCCAGGTTTTCCTCAATCATTTCACCAAGAATCACGCCCAAAGCCATGGCGCCGGTATCAAAGCCCACCCGGCCGCAAAAGTAGCCGAAAAATCCGAAGACCAGCACAGCCCATATATCCAGCATACTGTTGCTGATGGCGTAGGAACCGATAATGGAGAGCACCACAATGGCAATGGCCACCACGGTCAGGCGCACCTTGAGGAGCTTGGTCATCAGTTTGGCCAGAAAAAAACCCACGGGAAGCATCAGGAGGTTCACCGCGAATTGCGACATGATAAAGGTGTAGGCCAAGTCGCCGGAGGCTGTGAACACCTTGAAGCCGGGCTGGATGCCCTTGGCCAGAAGCGCGCCGAGCATAACCGCGGCCACGGCGCTACCCGGAATGCCCAGAGTCAGCATGGGAATGAGCGCCCCGCCGATAACCGCGTTGTTGGCGCTTTCGGAAGCGGCCACCCCTTCAATGGCACCTTTGCCGTATTTGTCCGGATTCTTGTCCCACCGTTTGGATTCGTTATAGGCGATGATTGAGGCTATCTCGCCGCCGGCGCCGGGCAACATGCCCACAAAGCCGCCGATGATGGAAGAACGCAGCAAAATAACTTTGCACTTGGTGAAGAGAGTCCTGAAAGTTTGTCTGAAAACCCCCGGAGTCGGGTTATATTCGGCGATAAACGGCTTGTAGCTGCCAATCAGGTAAAGCACCTGCGAGAAGGAAAAAAGCCCAATCATGCAAGGGATTATCGCCACGCCCTGTACTAGTGGGTAGTAGCCGAAGGTGAAGCGGGTCACGCCTTCGTGCGGGTCCAACCCGATGGTGGAAACCAACAGCCCGATGGCGCCGGACATCAGCCCCTTGGTCATGTTGCCCGAAGACATCACCGCGATGGTGGAAAGGCCGAAGATACAGAGCCAAAAATTTTCCGGCCCGCCGAATTTCAGGGAGAAACGGGCCAGGGGCGCGGCCAGGAGGAGCAGGAGCAAAGTGCCGACCATCCCGCCGAAGGAGGATGAGATAAGCGAACTGTAGAGGCCCCGATCCGCCTGGCCTTGCTGGCACATGGGCCAGCCGTCAAAAGTTGTGGCCACCGACGAGGGGGTGCCCGGCGTGCAGATAAGTATGGCCGAGTTGGCCCCCCCGTAGATGGCGCCTGCATAAATGGCCCCCAGCATAATCAGCCCGCTGGTGGCGTCCATGGCAAAAGTTACCGGAACCATGAGCGCGACGCCCATAGTGGCCGTCAGTCCCGGCAACGAACCGATGATAATGCCGCCGGTCAGGCCCAGGATCATGAGGAGCAGGTTA
>JAIRTI010000069.1 GCA_031255035.1 Desulfovibrio sp. | reverse complement strand
AAAACAGCGGCACAAACGCGCCAGTAGCTCAGTTGGATAGAGCATCGGTCTTCTAAACCGACGGTCAAGGGTTCGATTCCTTTCTGGCGCGCCACCTGAACAGCAAAGGACTTGGAGTGAAATCCAAGTCCTTTTTCACCGCGCCTCGCGGCCCCATTTTTTTTCGCCAAGGAAAAACGCATGAAAAAGCCATTGCTGACTCTGACCCTGGCCGCTTTCGCCCTGGTTTTGTATGTGGCGTCAGCCGCTTGCGCGGAGGAACTCACGGATGACGAGAAAAAGGCCGGCCAGGAAATCGCCCAATATGAAAAAAAGGCCAGAACGACGCGTTCGGGCCTGAAGTATGTCGTGTTGCGGCCGGGGAAAGGCAAGAAACCCGACAAAGGGCAGACCGTGGATACCCACTATGTGGGCCGCCTGATGAACGGCAAGCTTTTCGATCGGTCTGTCGGCCGCGGTCCCTTTTCCTTTACCGTGGGCGCCGGTCAGGTCATCAAGGCCTGGGATGAAGCCCTCATGGATATGAACCTCGGCGAAAAGCGCGCTCTGATCGTGCCGCCCGCCCTTGGCTACGGCAAACATGGCGCGGGCAACCTGATTCCGCCGAACGCGACGCTTTTTTTCGAGGTTGAGCGCCTGCGCTGAACCCTGCCCGGAGGCCGGAGCTTTTTTACCCAAGGTTCGCCCTCCTGTTTCTCCTTACAAGGATAGCGCCATGCAACAATCTTCACGCGGCCGGCGCCTGGCAAGGCGCTACCCCGTTCTGGCCCCGGTGCCGGAGGATGAACGCCCCGCCGTGGTGCGCAAGGCGCTGCGGCACCCCCTGCTGCTTCTGCCGACGCTGGCCGTGGCCCTGGTGGCCCTGCCGCCTTATTTTGATTTCGCCCTGCGCTTTCTGAACGTGACCGCCCAACCCGAAAGCATTTTCGACCTGGGGAAAATCGGCTGCGCCATCCTGGTTCCGGTGATTATCGCGGCGCCGCTGCTTTCCCGCCTGGTCCTGCCCTCGTTCATCCTGCGGGAAATGAAAAACCGCGGCTATTGAGGCAACACCCGGCCATCATAACATTTTGTCATGAATCTCAACATTCGCAACCTTTCCAAGTCGTACGGCGGGCGCGACATTTTGACGGACTTCTCCCTGGAGGTGCAGTCCGGGGTCCGGCTGTGCGTGTGCGGGCCGAACGGAAGCGGCAAGTCAACCCTGTTGAGGATTCTGGCCGGCAAGGAATCGGCCGAGTCCGGCCAGGTTCTGCTGCCCCGCGAAACGCGGCTCGGCTATGTCGAGCAGGAACTGGACGAAAACCGCCTGGACAGCGTGCTGCTGCGCTTCGTGCTGGACGTGTTGCCGGATTGGAACGACTTCTGGGAGGCCTGGGAACGGGCCGTCGCCGCCGGGGACGAGGCCGCGATCCAACGGCTTTCCGCCCGCCAGCACGAACTGGAACTGCAATACGGTTACAACCCCGAGCACCGGGCCAAGGCCGTGCTCTCGGGCCTGGGCTTTGCCGGGCACAAATGGCGCATGCCTCTGCGCGAGCTGTCCGGAGGCTGGCGCGAACGGGCGAAACTCGCCAGGGTGCTCACCGCCGGGGCCGACATCCTGCTGCTGGACGAGCCGACCAACCACCTGGACCTGGAAGCCGTCGAGTGGCTTGAGTCCTTTCTGCTGGAGTATCAGGGCGTTCTCGTCTTCGTGGCGCATGACCGGGTCTTCATGGACAAGGTCGGCACGCACCTTTTGTACATGGCCGGGAACGGCAAGGCCGTGTTCCGCAAAGGCTCGTTCAGCAAATTTCTGCTGTTGCAGGAAGAAATGGAAGGCCGGCGCGCCAGGGAGGAAGCGCGCCTGCAAGGCGAAATCGAACGCAAGATGGATTTTGTGCGCCGCTTCAAAGCCAAAGCCAGCAAGGCCCGCCAGGCGGCCTCGCGGCAAAAAATGGCCAAAAAGCTGGAAAAGGAGCTGGAAGGCCGCAGGCCGGAACAAAAAAGACGTGAGTTGGAATTCAAATGGCCGGTCCCGCCGCAATCCGAGCGCACGGTCCTTTCCGTGGCGGACCTGACTTTTTCCTTCCCGGACGGGAAAAGAATGTGGGATGAGCTGTCATTCACCATCTACCGGGGGCAGAAAATCGCCCTGGCCGGCCCCAACGGCTGCGGCAAGTCAACGCTGCTGCGCCTGCTCACCGGCCGCCTGGAGCGCACCGGCGGCAGCGCGGTTATGGGGCAATCCGTGCGTCTGGGCTATTTTGCGCAGCACCGGCTCGACACCCTGAACCCGGCCGGCACGGTGCTTGGCGAAATCCGCCGCCTTTCCGACCCGCGCACCACGGAAGAAGAGTTGATGAGCGTGCTCGGGCTCTTCATGCTCGGTCAGAATTTCTTCGAGCGCAACGTCGCCGCCCTTTCCGGCGGGGAAAAAAGCCGTCTGGTGCTGGCTACGCTCTTTCTGGCCCGCTGCAACTTTCTTATCCTGGACGAACCCACCAACCACCTGGACCTGGAAAGCCGGGAATCGCTGGTGGAAGCCCTGTCCGCGTTCAGCGGCACGCTGTTGATGGTCGCCCATGACCGCCATCTGCTCAATGAGGCGGCCGACCAGATATGGACGCTTTCCGCCAGGGGCTTTACCGTCTACGAGAACGGTTTTGACGAGTATGCCGAAGCCAGGCGCAAGGAACGGCTGGCCGAAAACGCGCGCGAAGTCGCCCTGCGCAGAAGCGAGCCCTCACGCGTCACCGGGCTTTCGCGCGAGGATATCAAGCGGCGCAAGCGCGAACAGGCGGAGGCCCGCAAAGCCCTGTCGCGTGAGATGAAACCGCTTTTGGAGAAGCACGCGAAGCTTGAAGCCGAGCTTGAGGCCGAACTCGCCAGGCAAAGCGAAACCGAGGCCTTGCTGGCGGACCCGGCCGTGTACGCCGATTCCGCGCGGGCCACGGAGTTGCTCAAAGACTTTCACGCCTTGCAGGCCGCTGCGGAGAAGCTGCTGGATCGCCTGGCCGAATCGGAAGCGGCCCTCGCTCCCTATGAAGCCCGACGCCTCGCCTTGCAGGACCAGGACGGCGACGGATGACGCCGTCTCGCGTGTGGCGTCGCGGACACAGGCGCCGCGCAAAAGCCCGCATGCGATCAGAAGCGGCTTCGGCAACGCTTTTCCCGTAAGCTTCGGAACCCTGTCTCAATGACGAAAAGGAGAATCCATGAGTCTTATCAACGCCAACTACCTGAATCTGCCCGGCAGTTATCTTTTTTCTGAAATCGCCCGCCGCGTGCGGGAATTTTCCGCCGCCAATCCCGAGCGGAAACTCATCCGCCTCGGCATCGGCGACGTTACCTCCCCGCTGCCGCCGAGCGTGATCAAGGCGCTGCACAAGGCCGTTGACGAACAGGCCCTTAATGAGGGCTTTCGCGGCTACGGTCCCGAACAGGGCTACGATTTTCTGCGCGCGGCCATTGTCAGGGACGCCTACCAGGGGCTGGACATTGAGGCCGACGAGGTTTTCGTCAGCGACGGTGCCAAATGCGATATCGGAAACTTTCAGGAGCTTTTCGCCGGCAGTTGCAAAGTGGCCATAACCGACCCGGTCTACCCGGTGTACGCCGACTCCAACGTCATGGCCGGACGGGCCGGACCCATGGGCGACGACGGGCGCTTTACCGGGCTTATCTACCTGCCGTGTACGGCCGACAACAACTTCGTGCCCGATCTGCCCGGCGAGCGCCCCGATATGATCTACCTTTGCTACCCCAATAACCCTACCGGCAGCGTGCTGAACAAAGAACAGCTCAAGCGCTGGGTTGACTACGCCGGGGAGAACGACAGCGTTCTTTTCTTTGACGCCGCTTACGAGAGCTTTATAGCCGAGGACGGCATCCCCCGCAGTGTTTATGAAATCGACGGCGCGAAAGAGGTGGCCGTTGAGTTCCGCAGCTATTCGAAAAGCGCGGGCTTTACCGGCCTGCGCTGCGGTTTCGCCGTCGTGCCCAAAAGCGTGCGCGGCAAAGCGCCGCGCAAGGGCGGCGGCATGAACGCCGTGCCCCTGCACCAACTGTGGATGCGGCGGCAGACGACCAAGTACAACGGCTGCCCGTATATCGTTCAGCGCGCCGCCGAAGCCGTGCACAGCCCGGAAGGCGGGGCCGAGTGCGCCGCGACCATTGCCGGCTACATGCGCAACGCCGGGCGTATCCGCCAGGGCTTTGTGGACCTGGGGCTGACTGTTTCGGGCGGCATCAACGCGCCCTATGTGTGGGTACGCCTGCCCGAGGGCATGGACTCCTGGGGCTTTTTCGATTCCCTGCTGCGCGGGGCCGGCATCGTCGGCACCCCCGGAGCGGGCTTCGGCCCCAGCGGCGAGGGCTATTTCCGGCTGACCGGCTTCGGTAACGCGGCCGACACGGCCGAGGCCATGGAACGGCTGAAAACCTTTCAGATGTAAGGAAGCGCTGAAAATAGCGCTTCCTTACATCAGCAGATTCGCGGAAGTTGTTCGCCCTCAAGCATGCCGAGCAGACGCCGTCCGCCCAGGGGCGTTTGCAGCAGCACCTGCCCGGCCCGGCTTTTGGCGCCCGCCGCTTCAACCGCGCCGATGCGGGCCGCGTCCCGGCCTTCGGAAAAACCGCGCATGACCGCAAGGGCGGCAGCGCTTTTGTTTTCCGGCAGTACGCAGATAAGCTTGCCCTCGTTCGCCAGGTACAAGGGGTCAAGGCCGAGCACGGAACAGCCGGCCGCAACCCCGTCCTTGACAGGAATAGCGGTTTCATTCACGGCGCACACCACCCCCGACGGCCCGGCTATTTCATTGCGCGTGGTCGCCAGGCCGCCGCGCGTGGGGTCGCGCAGCACATGCACGTCGCCCACTTCGGTGATCAGGGCCTCAACCATGCGGTTGAGCGCAGCCGAGTCGCTCATCACTCCGGAGTCCAGGGAAAGCCCTTCGCGCCGCGATAAAATGGTCAGCCCGTGATCGCCCATGCTCCCGGAAATCAGGATGGCGTCGCCGGGGGCGGCCCTGCTCCCGGAGGGGGCCGGTTCGAGAATAACTTCGCCGATACCGGTGGTGGTGATGAAAATCTTGTCCGCCGCGCCGCGCGGCACGACTTTGGTGTCTCCGCCGACAATTCGGACATCGGCGCGGCGGGCCGCCTCGCCCATGCCGCGCACCACGCGCTCAAGCAGGTTCATGTCAAGACCTTCCTCGATAATATAGGCGCAGGTGAGAAAGCGCGGCCGGGCGCCCAGCATGGACACGTCATTGACCGTGCCGTGTACGGCAAGGCTGCCGATGTTGCCGCCGGGAAATTCCACCGGATCGACCGTGTAGCCGTCGGTGCTCATGACGACAGCCCCGCGCAGCCGGCCAAGAAGAGCCGCATCGTCCATGGCCTCCAGAATGGGGTTGGCGAAATGCCGCACGAACAGTTCGCTGATCAGGCGTTGGGCCGCCTTGCCGCCGCTGCCGTAATCGAGAAGCACAGGGGTCGCGCTCATGGACATGCCTTCTGCCGCCGTCAATGCGGGTCAAGGACGGCTGCCGGTTGAGTTGTGCCGGGGAGTATGCTTCCGGCTATTTTTCCACGCCGTACTTGAAATAGGCCGCGCAACTGCCTTCGGTCGAGACCATGCACGGTCCGACGGGGCTGGCCGGTGTGCAGGTCTTGCCGAAAAGCGGGCAGCCGTCCGGGGCCAGACGCCCTTTAAGCACCTCGCCGCATTTGCATCCCCTGATCTCCGGAACGTCCGGCAGTTCGAGGGAAAAGCGCCGTCTGGCGTCATAATCGGCATAGGCGTCCCTGATGGCGAGGCCGCTTTGCCGGATGAGGCCGATGCCGCGCCACAGGGCGTCCGAAGCCTCGAACACCTCGAAGAGCATCTCCCGCGCCCTGGGGTTGCCCTGATCGCTAACAGCCCGGCTGTACTGATTAATTATGTCCGGGGTTTTGCTCTTGCGCATTCGGATCAACAGGATCAGGGACTGGAGTATGTCGGCCGGGTCGAAGCCGCCGACCACACCGGGCTTGTGGTAGCGATCGGCCATGAAGCGGTAGGGCTCGACGCCGATGATGGTCGAGACGTGCCCCGGCAGCAGAAAGCCGTCGATGCCCGTCCCTTGGGCGGCGCCGCCGCTTTCGGCCAGCAGGGCGTCCAGGGCGGGCGGCACCAGCTTGTGAAAGGCCAGGACCGCGAAATTGGTCAGACCCTCGGCTCTGGCCATGCGCATGGTGGCGGCCACCGTGGGCGCGGTGGTTTCAAAGCCCACCCCCAGAAAGACCACGGTGCGGTCCTTTTCCCGACGGGCCAGGGCCAGGGCGTCCAACGGGGAATAGACGATTTCCACCTGAGCCCCTTCGGCTTTGGCGCTCTTCAGGCTGGCGCCGCCCGGCCCCGGTACGCGCATCAGGTCGCCAAAGGTGGCAATGGTCACGCCGTCCCGGCCGGCAAGGGCCATGGCCGCCGCGATTTCCCGGTCATGGGTGACGCACACGGGACAGCCAGGACCGGAAAGATGGATGACGCCCTCGGGCAGCAGCGAACGCAGGCCGCTGCGGAAGATGGAGACCGTGTGCGTGCCGCACACCTCCATAAAACGAAAAGGGCCGTCAAGTTCGGCTTCAAGGGTTTCCAGAAGCCCCCGGCACAAGGCCGGGTCGGCGAAGGCGGCCGCGTTCAGCGTGGTGTCGCTCATGTTTCCCTGCGGTGTCGCTATGGCGTCCGGCCTGTCGCGGGCGCCGCCACAAATTGTGAGGTGTCAGGGGGAAGTCATTTGTCCGGACCAAAGCGGGCCGGATCCTGACCGGCGCCGGGAAAAAAACGGGCCGGGCGCGGGGAGCGCGACTCCAGCCGCTCGAAGGCTTGGGACATTGTCTTCCTTCGGCGCATAGTATGCAAAGCCCGCGACTTTTGTCAAAAAGCAATCACGGGCGGCCGCTTTTTTTTGTCGACCTGCGCGCGGTATTTTGGCATCATTAGCGGATCGGCACATCATTTTCGTCTATATGGAGGAGTACCATGTCCGCTCGTATGATCCGCCTGATCGCTCTTGTTTTTTTCCTGTCCGCGTTTCTCGTGGCGCACGGCTCTCTGGTCGCTTTGTCAAAGTCCAACGCAACCGCCGTTCCGAAAGCGCCGGCGGCAGTCGTTCCGTACGCGCTGGCGGCCGCCGTCTCGGAAGCGCCTGCGGCAGTCTTTCCTGAAGCGCCGGCGGCGGTCGTTCCTGAAGCGCCGACGGCAGTCGTTCCGGAAACGCCGGCGGCTGCGGCGGAAAGGATCGCCGCGGACCGGCAAGCGCCTCAGGTGCGCAGGGTCAGCGCGGATCAGGCCTTTGTCCTTGTGGCCGGCGAGGCGGAAAAGGGCAATCCGGACGCCATGCTCACCCTGGGCGGCATGTACGAGCAGG
>JAIRTI010000059.1 GCA_031255035.1 Desulfovibrio sp. | reverse complement strand
TCGTAGCGGGCGCGGTCCACCTTCATGCCGTTGCGAAAGGTTTTTTCAACTTCGCGCCAGTGGTTTTTATCCCGCATTTCAATGAAGTCCGCCACAATCTGGCCGCCGATGTCGCGCAGACGGAGTTGCAGGGGGATCATTTTCGCGGCTTCCATGTTGGTGCGAAAGGCCATGTCTTCAAAGTTGTTCTTGCCGCCGCTGCGCCCCGAGTTGATGTCAATGGCCGTAAGGGCTTCGGTGGGATCGATGACCAGGCGGCCACCCGACGGCAGCGCCACCTCGCGCGCGTGGATCTGGTCGAGCTGGCGCTGGATGTTGAAGCGTTCGAACAGGGTCTGCCCGGTGTCTTTGTGCGCCCGCACCAGGTTCTTTTTACGCGGGAACAAGGCCTCGGCCACTTCGTTGACCGAGGCGGCCGTTTCGTCATCATCGATCCAGACTTCGCCGATGGAGTCGTTCAGATAGTCGCGCACGGCCCGCGCGGTCAGCTCCATTTCCTGGTAAACGAGGCAGGGGGCCTTTTCAGTGGTGCCGCGCGCGCGCACTTCCTTCCAGGTCCGTTTCAGGAATTGCAGGTCGCGTTGCAGGCTGGTCTTGCTCGCGCCCATGCTGACGGTGCGCACGATAACCCCAAGGCCGGGGCCAGGGGTCAGGCCTTCAAGCAGTTCGCGCAGGCGGGCCCGTTCGCTGTCGTTGTCAACCTTGCGGGAAACGCCGATCTGCTCGCGGCCCGGAGTAAGCACCAGAAAGCGTCCGGGCATTGACAGATAGGTTGTCAAAAAGGCGCCCTTGGTGCCGGCCGGCTCTTTGACCACCTGCACCAGCACCTCCTGCCCCGCCTTGAGCACCTTTTGAATGGGCGGGTATTTGCGGCCTTTGGCCGCTTCGTGCGGCGCCACGTAGTATTCCGGGTGTACCTCGTCTATCTGCAAAAAACCGTTTTTGACCGCGCCATAGCTGACAAAGGCGGCCTGGAGGTTCGGGTCGACGTTGTTGACGAGGCCTTTGTAAATATTGCCCTTGGTCTTGGCCTGATGCAGCATTTCCACATAATATTCCTGCACCTGGCCTTCCTCGGTGATAACCACTTCCACCTGCTCGCCCGGCAGAACGCTCACAAACATTTTGCGCCGGCCCTTGCCCGCCGCCGGGACAAAAGCGGCGTCATCGTCCGGGGCTTCTTCATCGTCCTGGTCCGCCACCGTTTGCGCGGCTTGCGTGGTTTGCTGGACCTGGGCCGGATCGCCCGCCTGCGCGGATTTTTTTCTGCCCCGTCCGCCCCGGCGGGTGCGCCCGCGTCTGCGACGCCCGCCTTCTTCAGCGGCATCGTCACCTTCCTGGGCAAAAAAGTCTTCCGGGCCGCTGTCGCCGAATTCGGTGGGGAAATCAGCGGGGTCCGCCCGCTCTTGGGCGTCCCCGGTCCTTTCCGCCGGGTCGGCCGCGCCCGACGGGCGCTCGTTCCCGGAGCTTTCCCAGTCGGCTTCCTTGGAGCTTTCCCGTTCGTAAGGGGCGGCGGTTCCGGCAGAGGCGTCCGCCCGGTCTTGAACGGCGGTCTCTTCCTCCGAGGAGGGTTCGGCGGCGGACGGCGCCTTGGAGTCCTCAGGGGAGGGTTCGGCGGCGGACGGCGTCTCGGAGTCCTCTTTTTTCACGCGCGGCACTGCCCTGGAACGGGCTGCCGGGCGCTTGGCCGTTTTGGAAGCGCTTTTTGGGGCGGATTGCGCTTCCGACCTTTCCGGACTGTTGCCGGACGTCGGATCGCCGGGCGTCGGATCGCCGGGCGTCGGGGTCCGCTCCGGGGCGCTGTCGGCGACGGCGCTCACGGCGTCTTTCCCTCTGGGCGTCTTGGCGGCGCTTGTTACGGAGCGTGACGCGCTTTCAGCTGGCGTCAGCGAGGATGCTTTTTCCGTGGAAGAGGCCTTGGCCGTGGCGCTTTTCTTCGCCGTCGCTTTGGCCGTACCGGCTTTTTTCGCCGGAGCGGCGTCCGGCTCAGCGGCGCTTGGCGCGGCGGCGTCAGGCACGATGGCGTCCGGTGCGGCGGCGTCCGGCGCGATGGCGTCCGGCGCGATGGCGTCCGGCGCGGCGGCGGTTGTTCCGCTCTTTTTGGCGGGGCTTCGCCGTGCCGGCGTTTTTCCCGTGGCGGTTTTGCCGGCGGCGCTTTTCGGGCTTCGCGCCGGCGTGCTTTTCGGGCTCGAATCCGGGTCGATTTCAGCTTTTGCCACGGATTTTGTTAAGGCTTTTGTCGCGGTTTTAGCGGTGCCCGTGCTTTTTTTCTTGTCAGCGTCCGTTTTGTCTTGTGTTGCTTGCGTGTCTTTCGATGATGCGGCCATGGAGTCCTCTGGGATAAAACAGTGATCGGCCGTAAAGGCCGGACGCGGCTCAGGGCCCGCAAAAGACGGGCTGTGGCCGAACGGCATGAGTCGGCGCGAAAGACGGTTTCAACAGGAGGTTCGGGAGCGTTAAGGCTCCCGGCAGGGCGGAGATAGCTCGGCAATCCCTTGCGGGGACGTCTGAAAAAATCTTGCGTTCGCGCCGCGCCGGCCATGCGGATGCACCAGCCGCGCGTACCGCGATCGCCCCACCGCCTGGCGGCTGCTTTCGCGAAAATTCCATTAGCGCGTCAAGGGGCGCAAACGCGCCGCCTTCACGTCAGTAATGCGGGATAAAAACCTTTTTCAGCGGAAATAGCAAGAGAATGCTGAAGAGTCATACACCCCCGGCAAAGTCGGGGGCCTGGATGTATTCAAACCACGGGGAGCAGTCGACAAAGCCCAGGCGTCCCAGCAACCGGCATTCGTCCGGCTCGGAAACAACCACGGCGGTCTCGCGGCCCTGGGACAGGGCCAGGCGCAGCACCTGGGACTGCAGGGCGGCGGCAAAGCCCTGGCGGCGGAAGTCGGGATGCGTGGTCACGTAGTAGATGCCCGCAACCTTTGCCCCGGCCTGCCCGAAAAGTTCCATGCAACAGGCCGGGCGGCCCCCGGCCAGACCGAGAAAGAACTGCTTGGCCGCGCCGGGCGTCAACAGACATGCCGCCTGAGCGGAAAAAAAGGCACGGTAGGCTTCGGGCGGCATGGACCAGCCAATGGCGATGAGGTCCGCGAACGCTTCAAGATCCTCCAGAGAGGCCACCCTGCGGACAGTCAGCCCGGCGGTCGGGGCAAAGCGCGCGTTACGCAGTTCGAGATACTGCCCAGTATAGACCAGCCTGCCCGAGAAGCCCAGGTCGGCTGCGACCGGCGCCTCCGGGCGGCCGGGAATCCAGCAGGAAAAGGGCACGCGCTGCTGGGCGAAAAAGTCCCTGACCGCCGCGCAGTTCCGGCGGAAGCTTTCGGAAAAGGGATCCGGGAGCGGTCTCTCCGCATCGGGCAGAGCCACGTTAAAGTCCGTCAGGCTGCCGGAAGCATGGGCGCAAACCATGCTTCCGACGGCCCGGACCGTGCAGGCGGGATTGTGCCGCTGGAACCAGGTGTACGAGGCCAGAAAATTGGCCGCGATGACCTGATCGGGAGATGCCGGGACATGATTCATCAATCGGCGCCGGCTGCGTCAGTTGTGAAAGCGCACAATGCACATGCGCTGGAAGTCCACAGGGCGGTAAAGCATTTTGGATTTGCGCATGCCTTCCTCGCCCATGTCTTCAGCTCGGTTCACATAGGTCTTGCCCTGTTCCACGGCCAGGCGGGCAAAGGAACTGGTCATAACCGGGAACGCGCCGCGCAGGCCCGGCTCGGCTTTTTCATACAGCACGGCCATGGTGCTTTCGTCCAGATCATGGCCCACGGCGAAAGCGGCCAGCCTGTTTTCCAGGAACAAGCCTTCAGCGGTCAGATCCAAATGGTCCCATTGTTTGCGGATGCGGCGCAGGGATTCGATTTCGGCCCTGGTGGAGTCCGTGACCTCGCGCTCCGCGTGCCAGCGGGAGGCCAGCTCCAGCATGGCCGAAGTGTCGCCCGGTCCGAGGGGGCGCAGATCCGGTTCGCCGTGCTCGCGCACATAGGTGTTCACATGGTTGCGCTGCATGTGGTATCGCTTGCCGACCAGGGTGGCCAGATCTTCGGCCTTGTACACGTATTCCCAGAAGTCGCGGTTTTCGATCACGTCCATCCGGCAGGTCAGGTGTTTTTGCCAGATTCCGGCAAGATATTCGGGAACCCGGTAAATTTCGCCGGCATCAAGCAGTTCGGCTTGCAGCGCGGACCAGTCGATCTGATCCCAGGGACCGGCGGGCGCCAGAATATGCACCCCCCGCTTCATGCGGCGCAGCCAGGCCAGACCGTGCGCGAAGCGGATTTCCAGTCCAATGTAATCGCGCCAGGCCCAGAGGTTGGGCAGGGAAAAAGCCAGCGTCCGGACGGGCATTGAAGCATACAGCGCCCGGTAGGGACGCACGTATTCCAGCGAAAAGGGGATATATTCGGAAGGCAGGGCCGCTACCGGGGTCCGGCAGGCGGCCACATTCCGGCGCCCATCGTCAAGAGAGGGGGCGGAACAGAGGCAGTTCGCGGTCATTTGAGTTTCTCGATCCAGTCGCGCAGCAAAAATCGTGCCCGAAACGGCGCGGCGGCTGTCTTTTACTGTATGGTTCCACATAAGGGATAGCCCTATCCGGTACAAATTCCGCTCATGCGGTAGCACAAAAAAATCATGGCAACAAGCGTACTGACCACCACCAGCAATTCTCATTATGAGCTTTTTGCGCCCCCATTCGCCAACTGTGAAAGGCAATGCCTCCGGCGGCCGGGGCGCTGCCCCGGACCCCGCCGGGGGAAATGATTTCCCCCGGACCCCCTCAGTTTGGGTTCCGGCTGCGCGTCTC
>JAIRTI010000113.1 GCA_031255035.1 Desulfovibrio sp. | reverse complement strand
GCTCAAACTGAGACTTTTCATGATAAGTTCCCTCCAACTGTTGGAGATACATAACATAAACGGGACAATATGGCGATCCTTTATTCGCGCTCACGGAAGATTTAATCAGTGCTTCCTTAGAATTGCTGTCAGAACATTATTATTTATGAGAGCCTCTTGACTCTATAGCTACTATAGACATTAGCCTGTTCATAACAGGCGGGCGATCGCCCAGACGGCCCGCCTGACTATCAGAAAAGCGGAGAAAACCATGACAAACGCTACGGCAATCTGCCTTTGCGGCGCTCGCCACCCGGCGGGATTCATCTGCGGCAAGGCGGCGGAAATCCTGCAATCGAAAGAACACGAAACCCCATGCGCGGCCGGTTGTTCTCCCGATTGCGCGTCCGGACGCTCACGCGGACTCGAAGCGGCCCAGTGCCATTGCTGCGGACCCGACCATGCCGCCTCCGAACCCGTCGGCCCCGCCGCGCCGGGCGCGCCGGATGTGTCGGGCGCGTCGAAGACGCGGGCTGTCTATCGCATTATGAACATGGATTGTCCCATGGAAGAGGCCCTGATTCGCGCAAAGATGGCCGGGGTTCCTGGCGTCACGAAGCTTGAGTTCAATCTGATGCGGCGCGTTTTGACCGTCGACCACGAACTGCCGTCCACCGATGCCATCGTGGCCGCGTTGACGTCCATCGATATGACGCCGGAACCCCTTGTTGCCGGCCCTGACTCTTCAACGACGACGCCGGAAACGAAGATCCCCTGGGGCAGACTGGCCGTTGCCGGCGCGGCCGCCGCCCTGTCCGAGACTTTCGAGTTGCTGGCCGAGTGGGACGTCAGCCCCTTCGGCCTGGACCTCGCGGCCTGGAAAATCAACGGCGTCACCGTGCTTGCCTGGCTGCCCCTGGTCTTTGCGGTGGCGGCCATCGCCCTGGCCGGGCTTTCGACCTACCGGAAGGGCTGGCTGGCCGTCCGCAACTTCAATCTCAACATCAACGCCCTGATGTCCGTGGCCGTGACCGGCGCGGCCGTTATCGGCCAGTATCCCGAAGCGGCCATGGTCATGGTGCTGTTCAACCTGTCCGAGGCCATCGAAGCCAAGGCCCTTGACCGGGCCCGGCGTGCCATCAAGGACCTGCTGGCGCTCGCGCCGGAAAAGGCGACGGCGCTCCGCCCGGATGGAAGCTGGGTGGAGACCGATATCCGGCAGGTGGCCGTAGGCAGCCGGATCCGGGTGCGCCCCGGAGAAAAAATCGGCCTTGACGGCGTCATCCTGGAGGGCCGCTCCGCCGTCAACCAGGCCCCCATTACCGGCGAGAGCCTGCCGGTGGAAAAAAGCGAAGGAGACACGGTCTACGCCGGAACCATTAACGAATCCGGCTCGTTCGAGTTTGAAGTGACTGCCGCCGCCACCAATTCCACCCTGGCCCGCATCATCCACGCCGTGGAGGAAGCCCAGGGCGCCCGCGCCCCCATTCAGCGTTTTGTGGATCGCTTTGCGAAGTACTACACCCCGGCGGTCTTTCTGGCGGCCATTCTGGCCGGCGTCATCCCGCCGCTGTTCATGGGCGGCGCGTGGCCGCAATCCGTTTACACGGCCCTGGTCCTTCTGGTCATCGGCTGCCCCTGCGCCCTGGTCATCTCCACGCCGGTCAGCATCGTCTCCGGCATGGCGGCGGCCACCCGCCACGGCATTCTGGTCAAGGGCGGCGTCTTTCTGGAACAGGGCAGGCGACTCGCCTGGCTGGCCCTGGACAAGACCGGCACCATCACCCACGGCAAGCCGCGCCAGACGGATTTTGTGGAACTTGGCGACATTGACGGCCGCAAAGCCATGGTGATCGCGGCCAGCCTCGCCTCGCGCTCGGATCACCCCGTTTCCAGGGCTATTGCGGAAAACGCGGCGGAAAACAAGGCGAATCCCCTGGATGTTGACGGCTTCACCGCCCTCCCCGGCCAGGGCGTATGCGGCGTCATTGACGGCAAGAAATGGTTCCTGGGCAACCACCGCATGGTGGAAGACCTGGGGATGTGCTCGGAGGAGCTTGAGCAACGGATATTCCGGCTTGAGCGGCAAGGCAGGACGGTTGTGGCCCTGGTGGGCGACGCCGTCAATGGCCTGTTCGCCGTTGCCGATACCCTGAAGTCCTCCAGCATCGAGGCCATCCGGGAGCTTAAAGGGCTCGGCGTCAGAACCGTCATGCTCACCGGCGACAACGAACATACGGCCAGGGCGATTGCCGGGCAGGTCGGCGTGGACGACTTCAGGGGCGACCTGTTGCCTGAGGACAAGCTCAAGGTGATCGAACGGCTTCAGCGGGAAGGCGGCAAGTCGGCCAAGGTGGGCATGGTGGGCGACGGCATCAACGACGCGCCGGCGCTGGCAAGGGCCGATATCGGCTTCGCCATGGCCAGGGGCGGCACGGACACGGCCATCGAAACGGCGGACGTGGCCCTGATGGACGACGACCTGAGAAAGATCCCCCGCTTCATCCGCCTGTCCCGGTCAACCCACGCAATTCTCGTGCAAAACATTACCTTCGCCCTTGCCCTGAAGGCCGTGTTCTTCGCCCTGACCTTCATGGGCCTGGCCACCATGTGGATGGCGGTCTTCGCCGACGTTGGCGCGGCCCTGGCGGTCGTCGCCAACGGACTGAGGGCCATGCGCAAGTGAACCCCGATCTTTCTCGGACGCTGTTCCGCTTCCTTTACGCGGTGCGCTTTGTATCGGTAGGCTTATATACTTCTTCGGTAGCCGCTATGCGTTCCACCATATTTCCCTCGCCAAACTTCATCCTTTCCAGGGAGCGCTGATGGCCTATGGGGGTAACTTTCAGGAACAGCGGCACGGCTTCCTGCCAGTCACGCAACAAAGCCCCGGCCAGCAGGCTGCCTGTATGGCGGACATGGTCGGTCAGCAGTTTGTGAAGCAACTGCACGTCATCGGCCTTCCAGACGCTTTCCATATCCACCGAATGCATGTTGCAGCGGTTTTGAAACTGCTCGCTCTGATCAAAGACGTAGGCCACGCCGCCGCTCATGCCGGCGCCAAAGTTGTACCCGGTGGGGCCAAGAACAACCACCACGCCGCCTGTCATATATTCGCAGGCATGGTCGCCCACGCCCTCAACCACGGCTGTGGCCCCGCTGTTGCGCACGGCAAAACGCTCACCGGCGCTACCGGCGAAAAAGGCCTCTCCGGAGGTTGCGCCGTACAAGGACACATTCCCCACAGCGGTATACGGCTTGCTCAACCAGGACATGCGTTGCGATTCCTCCGGCGGGCACACGGCAAGCATGCCGCCTGAAAGCCCTTTACCGGCATAATCATTGGCCTCGCCACGCATACGCAGGAATATCCCCCGCGTCAAAAAAGCCCCGATGCTTTGCCCGGCCGTACCGGAAAGTTCAATCTGCACCGTTCCGGGCGCAAGCCCTTTGTCACCATGCAATCTGGCAATTTCACCGGCAACGCGACTGCCCACGGCGCGATCGGTATTGGCTATGACGCCCGAGAAGCGGCACGGGCGCTTCTTGCGGATATCCTGCTCCAGAGCATTGAACATCCTGCCGTTCAACGGCGATTCGACAACGGCGTGCGGCGGGCGCTCCCCGTAATCTCCGCATGCGGAAGCGACCATGAATTCATGTGTATTTATAATCAGGGGAGAAAGATCCAGAGAACGCAGCTTGACGGTCTGCGTTTCGGGCAAAAGCGGAGACAGCGGGGCCATTGTCAGCAGATCACCCCTGCCGATCATTTCGTCCACGCTGCGAAAGCCGAGATTTGCCATCACCAGGCGCATATCCCAGGCCAGAAAACGCAAATATCTCTCCACATGTTCGGGGCTTCCCGAAAAGCGGGCGCGCAGCTTCTGTTCCTGCGTGGCAATGCCTACAGCACAGGAACCCAGATGACAGACGCGCAGCAGACAGCAACCCAGCGAGACAAGCAGGGATGTGCCGAAAGCGAACTCATCCGCGCCAAGCAGAGCCGCCATAACCAGGTCTTTGCCGGTGCGCAGTTGTCCGTCAGTCTGCAAACGGACGCGCGCGCGCAACCCGTTGGCGCATAAAGCGGCCTGGGTTTCAGACAAGCCCATTTCCCACGGCAGGCCGACATATTCGACGGCGGAACGCGGCGACGCCCCGGTGCCGCCGTCGTGGCCCGAAATCACAATACCGTCCGCGCCGGCTTTGGCTACACCCGCCGCAACCGTGCCCACGCCGCTGCCGGCTACCAGCTTGACCGAAACCCTGACCTTGGGGTTCAGGCTTTTCAAATCGTAAATCAGTTGGGCCAGATCTTCTATGGAGTAAATATCGTGATGCGGCGGCGGCGATATGAGCGTGATGCCGGCGGTTGTGCGCCGAACACGCGCAATATCGGGCAGAACTTTATGGGCCGGAAGCTGCCCGCCTTCTCCGGGCTTGGCGCCTTGGGCAATTTTAATCTGGGCTTCGTCGGCATACATGATATATTCGGCGCTGACCCCGAAACGCCCCGAAGCGATCTGGCGTACGCGCGAGCGCGGGTTATCACCGTTTTCGCGAATGTGATTTCTTTCAGGGCCTTCGCCCCCCTCGCCGCAATTGGAACGCGCGCCGACGCGATTACAGGCTATGGCAATGGCCTCATGGGCTTCAGGGCTGATGGAACCGTAGGACATAGCCGCCCCCACGAAGCGGCGCATGATGCTCTCTTCCGCTTCCACCTCTGTCAAGGGAATGGGCGTGGCCTCGTTTTTTAAAGTCAGAAGCCCGCGCAGCGTTACCGGGGAATCAGTTTGCGCATCGCTTTCTCCGGCGAATTCCCGGTAGGCTTCTTTGTCATTGTCGCGTACCGCGCGCTGCAAGGCGCGCACCGAGGAAGGCGTCCATAAGTGGCGCTCGCCGTCTTTCCGGTACTTGTGGCGGCCTGCCTGCGGGAGCGCCGCCGGAGACGCCCCGTCACTCTGCTTCCCAAAAGCGGCCGCATGTCGGGACAAAGCCTCCGCGGCGACGCAAGATAAGCCTATACCGCCGATGCGGCTTGGAATTCCGCTGAAATGGGTATCAAGCAACTCCTTTCCCAAGCCCACGGCTTCAAAACCCTGACCGCCGGAAAATGAACGTAATGTGGAAATGCCCATGCGCGAAAATGTTTTCAAAAGCCCCTTGTGGATTGCATTGGCATAGGCTGTGCGCGCCTGTAACGGCGTGACGGCGGTCCCGAGCGCGCCTTCGTCCGCAAGGGCTTCTATGGAAGCAAAAGCGGTACGCGGGTATACGGCGCTCGCGCCGAAAGCGATGAGCTGGGCAATATGCATCACCTCTCGCGCTTCGCCTGTATCGACCAGCAGAGAACATGCGTGGCGTATGCCTTTTCTCAGCAAGTGCCGGTGCAGGGCAGACACGGCGAGCAAGGAGGGAATCGGAGCTTGCCCCGGTCCCGCGCCCGCGTCTGAGAGCAACAGCAGCGTGGATTTCTCAAGGGCCTTATCCGCATTGCCAAACAGCTCTTCCAGTGCCGCGCCAAGGGCTTCTCCCGCTTCCGCATGTGTCGCGTCGAAAAAGATGGGCAATACGGAAGTTTTAGCCGCCGGATGCTCTGAAGCGAGGAGACGCGTGACATCTTCCGCGTTGAGCAGGGGGTTGGCCAGACGCAGCCGCGTGTACTGTTCCGGCTTTTCTTCCAGCAGGTTGCCCATTTTTCCGGCAAATCCGGTGAGGGTCATCACCAACCCTTCCCGCAAGGGATCGATGGGCGGGTTGGTCACCTGGGCGAAGCGCTGTTTGAAGTAGTGGAACAAAAGCTGTGGCCTGCCGGAAAGAACGGCCAGGGGGATGTCCGTCCCCATGGAGGAGACCGGCTCTTGCGCGTCTCGCGCCATGGGTACAAGGATGTCGCTGATATCTTCTTTGCTGTACCCGAACAACAGTTGCTCGGCAATCAGCGTCGCCCGCTCCGTGGACGCGGGTTTGGACGGCGCGCCGGACGGCAGCGGCAAGTCCCGCAGGGCAAGCCCATTTTGACGCACCCAATGCCGATATGGTTTTTCATAAATGACCCTTCCCTTACATTCGGCATCGTCAATAACTCTGCCTCTGGCAAAATCAATCATGAGCATGCGGCGGGGCTGAAGCCGTCCACGCTCGACAATGCGCGCATCCGGGAGATCGAGCACACCGGCCTCGGAGGCGAGGATGAAGAAGCCGTCTTTGGTGCGGGCATAACGGCAAGGACGCAGGGCGTTTCTGTCAAGCATGGCCCCAAGCTGTCTTTTTCCGTCCGTGAATACCAGGGCCGAAGGGCCGTCCCACGGCTCCATGATGGCCGCGTGGTATTCGTAGAAAGCGCGTTTGTCCTCTCCCATGACATAGGCCGGGCCGAAAGGTTCCGGCACGAGCATCATGGCCGCATGGGCAATGGTTCTGCCTCCCCTGTGCAGGAACTCCAGGCAGTTATCCAGGGTGCTTGAGTCACTGCCGCGCGGGTCCAGCACAGGTACAAGATGGCGAATATCTTCGCCGTACAGGGCGGAACAAAGTAACGGCTCACGCATAGCCATATTCGCCTTGTTGCAAGCCAGAGTATTGATCTCTCCATTATGCGCAAGACAATGAAAAGGCTGGGCCAGCCGCCACATCGGACGAGTATTTGTGCTGTAGCGTTCGTGAAAGACAGCAAAATGAACACTGAAATCCGTGTCCGCGAGATCGGCATAAAATGCTGAAAGACTCCCGCCGGAAAGCAGTCCTTTATATACTATACTGTTCGCGGAAAAACTGCATACGTGAAAGTGCCGCATTGCGTGGGGAAGTTTGTCCCGCACGCTGTTTTCAAGATGGCGACGGGCTACATAGAGGATACGCTCAAGCATGTCTTCGGGTGAAGCCCCTGCTTCCGCCCCGGACGAGTCGCGCAACTTTTGCAGACAAGCCTCTGTGGGGGCTACCAGATATTGACGGATAAACGGACATGAAGCCTCGGCATATGGCCTGAGGGACTCCCGGCGAAGCGGCACATCCCGCTTGCCCGCCAACCGCAAAGCATGCCGGGACAGCACATGCTCAAGCAAAGTTTCTATTTGCTCCATGTCTTTGGCTTCCGGCGGGAGAAAAAACTGCCCGACAGCGGCGAAATGCGGGAATTCCCCGCAGATTGGCCGCCAGATTTTTCGCATGAATGCTTGCGGCAGTGGGAACAGTATCCCGGCGCCGTCCGGGGTGTCCGGAGTGAAGCAGGCGCCGCCCCTGTGCCCCATGCGCGCCAGCGCCGTTACCGCCTCTCCGACGAGAGCGTGGGATGGTGAAGCGTCCAGACGGGCGATAAAGCCCACGCCGCAAGCATCATGATCCGCCGGTATGTACAGCGAATTGTTAATCTCTTCCGACATCTTGCATCCTACCAGAGCATTTCGCGTTTGCGATTTCCGCTTAACGGCGGGCAAAGCCCGCCTGCGAAAATCTCACGAACCTTGCCACACTTCGTTTCGCAACACCAGAGCATTTTACCGCAATCAGCAATTAGCATTAACTGTGAAAGGCGATGCCTCCGGCGGCCGGGGCGCTGCCCCGGACCCCGCCGGGGGAAATGATTTCCCCCGGACCCCCTCAGTTTGGCTTCCGGCTGCGCGTATCAACATGGCAACACTCCCGTCACCCAATCACCGGGTCCAGTTACGAAGCTGGGGCCGGCAAGGCCCTGGCGGGTGTG
>JAIRTI010000269.1 GCA_031255035.1 Desulfovibrio sp. | reverse complement strand
CCCCCCCCCCCCCCCCCCCCCCCCCCCCCCCCCCCCCCCCCCCCCCCCCCCCCCCCCCCCCCCCCCCCCCCCCCCCCCCCCCGCCGGAGGCATTGCCTTTCACAGTTGGCGAATGGGGGGCCGCAACAAGCTCATAATGAGAATTGCCGCCGGGAAATGTTTGCCGTCCTCAGACGGTAAAATCAAGGCCGGCGTAAAAGCTGGCCGATTCGGTGATGCCTATGCCCTGGCCGAACTCCGCCATCAGCGCGGCGTAATTCATGCCCGCGTTCATGGCCTCGCCGAAGAAGGCCTCCATGGCCTGGGCCTGCATCCCGGCCTTGGCGATCCGCCCGCCCTGCAAGCCGGCCGGCGAACTCTGGCGCGCCCGATTAAGATTGGACAGGGCCTGGATATAGCCGAACTGCTCGCAGACCTTGGGATTGTCTTTCAGATATTTCTCAATCTTTTCCCTGACCAAGGCGTCGTCGCATTTGACATGGATGTTGCCATCGGCCGTCATGGTCAACGAAAAATCCACGTCCAGATACACGCCATGTTCCATAAGGGCCATGCGTACAGTGGCGCTGAATTCTTCTTCAAGATTTTTGCGGTGCTCTTCAACGTCTTTGAAGGTGACCTTGCCGGTTTCGGTTTTGATTTCGGACAAAGCCTTATTTAGAGCCGCCTGGCCGATGTCCGAGCTCATGCCCGCGCCCACGCCGTAAGCGCTTTGCGCTTTTTTGGCCTGCGCGTTTTCAAGCCAGCGGTTTGATGTAGCCAGCAGGCCGTTGTTGTCGTCGCTGCCGTTGACCGAGGCGTCGGCGAACAGGCTTGTCAGGTCGAGGGAACTGTTGCCGTATATGCCGGATACGGACATGGGCGTCTCCTTTTGCTTCACTTTCGCGGCAGGCAAAAAATGCCCGGATCGCCGCCTTTTCCCTTTATTTTTGCACAAAGCGTGCCAGTCAGCGCCGACACAGCTGGCAACAACTATGTGATTTATTTTATTTTTTACTTATAATAAAGATTGGACGCCACTTTTCTTTCCCTGTATGTTGCGCATATGTGGAGAACGGCGCTCCGCGTTGCGGGCTTTTCCGTCCTGGTCATGGGACCGCTTACGCCGGCCGGGCGACGCCTGTGCTCCGGCGATGAATGACGCAGCCAATGACGAAGACCACGGACCTTCCCTCATATCCTTCCAAGAGCGGCCCTGCCGGGCCTGCTCCGGTCGAACGCAGTCTTTCCTTTGACGATCCGGGCTACGCCAACGAGCTGTTCGGTCCGCGCAACGCCAACCTGGACATGCTGGCTCAGCGCAGCGGCCTGCGTCTGGCGTCCCGAGGAGGCGATCTGCTCATTCGCGGCGACGGGGAAAGCGTCGACCTGGTGCAGAACCTGCTGATGCAGATCTATTCCATGCTGCGCGCCGGCGCGCGCCTGACGCCCAAGGATATGGAGCACGCCTACGCCATCATGGAGCGCAACCCGGAGACCAAGCTGAAGGAACTGTTCGGCGACGCGGTCTTTTCCGGCGGCGGGCGCAGGAGCATCGTGGCGAAAAGCCTTGCCCAGCGCGAGTATGCGGCTTCGCTCAGGCAGAAGGACATGACCTTTGCCGTGGGCCCCGCCGGTACGGGCAAGACCTATCTGGCGGTTGCCGTCGCCCTTTCAATGCTCCTTGCCAAACGGGTGCGGCGGCTTATACTGACGCGTCCGGCCGTTGAGGCCGGCGAACGCCTGGGCTTTCTGCCGGGCGATCTGGCCGAAAAGGTCAATCCCTATCTCCGGCCCCTGTACGACGCGCTGCACGACATGCTTGACCAGGAAAAAGTGGCCGAGATGATCGACTCGGGCGTCATTGAAATAGCGCCTCTGGCTTTCATGCGCGGGCGCACCCTGAACGACGCCTACATCATACTGGATGAGGCGCAAAACACCACTCACGAACAGATGAAGATGTTCGTCACGCGCCTGGGCTTCGGCTCGCGCGCGGCCGTTACCGGCGACATCACCCAGATAGACCTGCCCGCCGCCCCGGACGGCACGAAGCCCTCGGGCCTGGTGCAGGCCCTTGACGTGCTCAAGGATGTGGAGGGCATCGGCGTTGTGCGGTTCAACAAACAGGATGTGATCCGGCACCCTCTGGTCGGGCGCATCGTCGAAGCTTATGACAAGTATCAGCAAGCATATTCCTGACAAGGCGCGCTCTGGCTTTTCCCTCGCCCTTGCGCGCATTGATTCCAAACTCCCGCCCAAGGCCTACTTTCTGCTGCTCGCGGTGATTGTGGCTCTGGCCGCCCTCGGCACCCTTGAGTTCAACCCCCGGCGCACCCTGTACACCGAGGGCGACATCGCCCCGGCCGACGTTGTGGCCGACAGCACCTTTCTGTTCAGAGACAGGTACGCCACCTACGCCCGCCAGGACGTGGCCAGGCGCATGCAGCCCCTGATCATGGACCTGGTGACCATTCCGGCGGATTCCCTGCGCGGCCGCGTGCATGACATTTTTCTGAGCATCAACGAGGCCCACGATGCCGATCAGAAGGAAGCCGTGCGCAAAACGCTTTCGGAGGACTTCGGCGCGGAGATTTCACTCACGGCCCTGAACTCGCTGGCGACGCCGACGGTGCAGAAATCGGTGCTGACAAGCATCCTGCCCCTGGCGGAACAGCGCCTGAGAAGCGGGGTGCTGCCCGACCTTGGCGTGATCCAGAGTTACCCCGGCGGTCTGCTCATCCGCAACGTCATCTCCGGCGAAGAAAGCCTGCTCGCCGAAGCCTTCCACCTCATTGACATTCGCGGCCTTGAGCTTCAGATTTCCCAGCAGATCAAGGATTTGAGCTTCTCAAGCCATGGCAAACGGGCGCTGTCGATCATCATCGGCGCGCTTTTGCGGCCCAGCCTCATACCCAATTACGACGAGACCACGGCCCAGGCCGACCGTCTGGCCGAAGCCGTGGACCCGGTGGTGCACCGCGTGTTGCGCGGCGAGCTTATCATCCAGAAAGGCGACAGGGTCAGCCGCGAACAGCAGCAGAAAATGCAGGTCTTGCTGCAACGCCAGTCTGGCAGCGCCAGGGTCAAGGGCTTTTTCGGCGTGGCCTTGTGCGGCCTGCTCATTTCGCTCGGTCTCCTGTTCTCGCCCAGCGGCAAGAACTCCAGTGTCATGCGCAACAAAGACTTCATCTTTCTGGCCGTGCTGCTGGCCCTGTTCTCGCTCATAGCCAAAGGCCTGGCCGCGCACGGGGCGCAGATAGCCGAAGTCGCCCCCCAGTTTCTCCCGGAAAGCCTGGCCTTTGCCGTGCCCGTGGCCGGGGCGGCCGCGCTGGCCGCCCAGATATTTTCAGCCCGGCGCTACCTGGTGACCGGGCTGCTGCTGGCCTTTTTCTGCACGGTGATCATGGACGGCGGGCTGGCGCTCTTCCTGTTCTATTTTCTAAGCGCCATGTGGAGCACCTGGCTGACCAACAGAAGCGCGTCCCGGCGCGACGTGGTCTGGTCGCTCCTGCCTCTGTCGGCCGGTCTGCTCGCCTTGTGGGCGGCCACCACCATGGCGCAGGGCGGCGCGCACAACCGCTATCTGTCCGAACTGTTCTCCCTGCTTCTGGGCGGGGCCTTCGCCTCCATGGCCCTGACCTTCGCCCTGATCCCGCTGGTGGAAATGTTTTTCGGCTACACCACCCGCTTCAGGCTGATGGAGCTTTTGAACCTTGAGCAGCCGCTCTTGCGCGACCTGATGCTCAACGCGCCCGGCACCTATCATCACTCCCTCATCGTCTCCAACATGTGCGAGGCCGGGGCCAAGCGCGTCGGCGCGAACAGCCTGCTGTGCAAAGTGGCGGCTCTGTACCATGATATCGGCAAAGTGACCAAAGCCAACTACTTCATCGAGAACCAGCAGATCGACGACAACCCCCACGACCGCCTGGCACCCTCCATGAGCGCCCTGATCCTCATCTCCCACGTCAAACAAGGGGTCGAGCTGGCGCGGCAGCACCGCCTGGGAAAGGAAGTGACCGACATCATCGGCCAGCACCACGGCAACAACATCATCCAGTATTTCTATCGCAAAGCCCTGAATCAGCCCGATTCGGCCCCGCCCAACATTGAGGATTTCCGCTACCCCGGACCCAAAGCCCAAAGCCGCGAAGCCGCCATCGTCATGCTGGCCGATATTGTGGAAGCCTCAACCCGCACCCTGGACGACACGACGCCCACGCGCCTGATGCAGCATATCGACGGCGTCATGAAAGGCATATATTCCGCCGGCCAGATGGATGAATCGGATCTGACCTTCAAGGACCTGCACGAGCTGGCCGACAGCTTCCAGCGCATCCTCCGGGGGCTTTTCCATCACCGCATCAGCTACCCCGGCGGCGCGCCCGACAAGGACAGCGCCCGCCAGAGCAAGGGTCTGGCGATCAAACCGGCCGGCGCTCCGCAGGACAAAGCGCCGAACAAGCTCCCGGAGGCTGCCGCCGCAACGCCCTCCATAGCGCAATAGCCGGCAAGCCCATGCGCGATACTCCCGAACCCGCGCCCGGCGGCGCTTCGCAAGGCGGCAAAACCGCGCAAGAGGACTGTGCCCTTCCGGATAACGCGCCCGTCATCGTCCGCTGGAAGCTGCCTTTTTCTTCCGGCGAGCTTCAGGACATGATAGCCGCCATGCTGGCGGCCGCCGGCCGTCCTGACGCGCAGGCGGAACTGGTCGTTCTTGACGACGCCTCCATGGAGGTTCTGCACGGCCAATGCCTCGGGCGGTCCGGGCCCACCAATATTCTGTCCTTCCCCCTGGGCGCGGGCCGTGGCGGGGCATCCGGCTCTCTGCTCGGCGCCCTGGCCTTGAGCCCCGACACATTTTTGCGCGAATGCTTCCTGTACGGTCAGGACCCCGGCGAGCACTGCGCTCGTCTGCTGGCCCACGGCCTGGCCCACCTGCTGGGCCTTGAGCACGGGCCGGAAATGGAGCGGATGGAGGCCCTTATGGAAAAAGCGGCTGCCGGCCGGATATCGGGCTGAAAGAATCGTTCCCGGCGACCATTTTTCTCGTCGAAAAGTTTCGGCAGGGCCGCAAGGCCTGCGGCAATTCTCATTATGAGCTTTTTGCGGCCCCCCATTCGCCAACTGTGAAAGGCAATGCCTCCGGCGGCCGGGGCGCTGCCCCGGACCCCGCCGGGGGAAATCATTTCCCCCGGACCCCCTCAGTTTGGGTTCTGACTACGCGCAGCAACAGGGGCACCACTCCT
>JAIRTI010000261.1 GCA_031255035.1 Desulfovibrio sp. | reverse complement strand
CCGTCAAGTTCCCGCTCTTCATCTTCCAGCGCCGCGTCTTCATCGTCGTCAACGAGTTCCGGTTCGGCGACGGCGGCAGGGCTTTGGGCGGATGCCGCGCCCGGCGTTCCGGCGTCGTTGCTTCCCTTGGGCGTTTTCGCCGTGCGTTTACCGGCGGCGGGCTTGTCATAGGTCCCGCCTTTCTTTATTTTTGCCATGATTCCAACTATATGGGTAAAGCGCTGGACGCGGATTGTTTTTCCGTCCCGGCGTTGCGTTTGTGTGGCCGGTTCCGGCCTTCGCCAAAACGACACTATAGAATTTTTATTTGTTCTTTTCAATGTTTTTCAGTAAATGCAGACATGGGCGCGGCACGCCCGGCATCCGCACAACCGAATCGGGAGATATCGTGTCAGTATTTCAGCACACAGTACGCTCGGGGCAGAGGCTTCTTTTTGACGGCGCCATGGGCACCATGTTGCAATCCCGTGGGCTCGCCCCCGGACAAAACCCGGAGATCTTCTGTCTGGAGCGCCCGGACGTTCTGCGCTCCATCCATCTGGAATACGCCAACGCCGGCTCGGACGTCCTGACCACCAACACCTTCGGCGGCACCCGCTTCAAGCTGCCCGTCGGGATTGACGTCTTCGACTTCAACCGGCGCATGGCCGAAGCGGCGCGCGCGGCGGCGGAACAGAGCGGCCGCAGGGTGTTCGTCGCAGGCTCTATCGGACCCACGGGCAAATTTCTCAAGCCGTTGGGCGAGCTGGATTTTGAGCTTATGGTCGAAGCCTTTCGTGAGCAAATCCGGGGGCTTGTGGCCGGAGGAGTGGATCTTTTGCTGGGCGAAACCCAGTTCGACATAGGCGAGGCCAGGGCCATGGTCGTGGCCGCCCGCCGCGAAGGGCGCATCCCGGTCGCGGTTTCCATGACCTATGAAGCCGGCGTGACCCTGACCGGATCAAGCGTCGCGGTCTGCGCGGCCACCCTGGCCAACCTCGGCGTGGACATGATCGGCATGAACTGCAGCGAAGGCCCGGAGGAAATGCGCGAAGCGGCCTCGACCCTGCTGGCGGTCTCGCCCGTGCCCGTGCTGCTCCAGCCCAACGCGGGCCTGCCCCTGCTGCGGGACGGCGCAACCGTGTTCCCTCTCGATCCGGAAAACTTCTCCCGTCTGACCGCGCGCTTTGCGGCTGACGGCGCCCAGGGCGTCGGCGGCTGTTGCGGAACCACCCCGGCGCACATTCAGGCTCTGGGCCGGGCCGTGGCCTCTCTTGAGCGCCCCGGCCCCCGGCCGGTTTTTTCGGGCATTGCCCTGACCTCGCGGGCGCGCCTGGTCCGGGTGGGCCGGGGGCGGCCCGTGCGCATCGTGGGCGAGCGCATCAACCCGACCGGGAAAAAGCAGTTGAGCGCCGAACTGCGCTCGGGCGAGTTCATCACGGCCCTGCGCTTCGCGGACGAGCAGACGGAGGCCGGGGCCCGCCTCCTGGACGTGAACGTGGGCGCGCCCATGGTGGACGAGGTCGAAATTTTGCCGGCCCTGATCTCGCGCTTGAGCACCCTGAACAACGCGCCGCTCTCCATTGATTCTTCCAATATGGACGCCGTTGAGAGCGCTCTGGCCGTGTACCCGGCCTCGCCCCTGGTGAATTCCATCAGCGGCGAGGAAGGCCGCATGGAGCGCCTGGGGCCTTTATGCAGGGATTACGGCGCGCCTTTCATCCTTTTGCCGTTGCGCGGAAAAAAGCTGCCGGTCAAGGCCTCGGAACGCATAGCCATTCTGGAGGACCTGCTGGCGCAAATGGACGCCCTGGCCGTCCCGCGCTCCCTGGCCATGGTGGACGCCCTGGTGCTGGCGGCTTCGTCGAGCCCGGAGGCCTGCGCCGAATGTCTTGAGTTCATCCGCTATTGCGTGAATAGCTTACAGTTGCCCGTCATTACGGGACTGTCGAACATTTCCTTCGGTCTGCCCGCCCGGCCGCTTATCAACGGCGCGTTTCTGGCTCTGGCCTCGGGCGCGGGCATGAACGCCTGCATCGCCAATCCTTCGGACCTGCGCATCCGCGAGGCCCTGGACGCCGCCAACCTGCTCCTCGGCCACGACCAGGGGGCGGAGGAGTTCATCGGCCGCTATGCGCAATGGAGCGGCGGGTCAGGAGGCGTTCCTTCCGGCGGCGCTCCGGCGCCTTCGGGGGGCAAAGGCGGCGCGGACGACGTCAAGGGCATGTCGCTGGAGCAGGCGGTCATCATGGGCCGGCGCGACGCGATCGGCGATCTGGCGCAAGCGGCGCTGAATCAGGGTGAAGAGCCGTTCGCCATTGTCAGCGAGCGCCTTATCCCGGCCATCACGGAAGTGGGCGAAAAATACGCCCGCAAGGAATATTTTTTGCCGCAACTGATCCGATCGGCCGAAACCATGCAGGCCGCCTTCGGCCTGCTGAAGCCTCTGCTTGAGAAAGACGCCAGGGCCGGGGAGCGGCCGGTGATCATCCTGGCCACCGTGGAAGGGGACATCCACGACATCGGCAAGAATATCGTCGCGCTTATGCTCGGCAACCATGGTTTCGAGGTCGTTGACCTCGGCAAGGATGTGCATGCCGAAACCATCGTGGACGAAGCCCTGGCCCGCGACGCGGCGCTCATCGGCCTCTCCGCCCTGATGACGACGACCATGGTGCGGATGCGGGATACCGTCGATCTGGCGCGGGAAAAAGGCCTGGCAACCGAGGTCATGGTCGGCGGCGCGGTGGTTACGGATGATTTTGCGCGTTCCATCGGGGCGCATTACGCCAAAGACGCCGTGGCGGCGGTCAAGCTGGCCCGCCAGTTAATTCGCTGAACAAGCGCGAAAGGCTCTGTCAAGACGCGGCCCCGGAAAAGGCTTGTGGAAACGCACGGCGCGTTGTGCCGCCTATGCTCTGATGCGGAGCGAGTTCCGCTGGCGCGGGCCGCAACGCAACGCCCAGGCCGCGACGGAGGTGCGCGGGGCCATGACGGACCTCAATACCCATATGGTCGTGGCGCGACAATAGAAGGGCGACATGCGGGCTGTGGTCAAAAGCTCCGGTAGGGAACGGCTATTCCGTCGGCAGGGCCTCGATTTCCGCGATGGTCAGACCGCTAAGCTCGACACCGGACGGCCGCCCGGTCCCGCTGTCGCTTTCCTGCTGTCGCTTTCCTGCTTGACCTCGCCCGCGGCTCCCGCTACTATTTCAACCGACATGCGCGGCAGGCCCCCGCTGCTCCGTATGCGAATTTTCGCCGCTCCCCCAAATTGCCGGCCTGCCCGCCGCCGGCAACAGACAAGGAACGTCACTATGCGCTTTCTCGTGGTCGATGACGATTTTGAAACCCGCAGGCTTGTACAAAAACTTCTGCGTCCTTTTGGAGAGGTTGACGTGGCCACGGACGGCGAAGAAGCCGTCGAGGCTTTTGCCCGCTCCTTGAAAGAAAGTGAGCCCTATGCCCTGGTCACCATGGACATCCTGATGCCCAACGTGGACGGCCAGCAAGCCCTGCGGGAAATTCGAGAGATTGAAAAAGATCACGGCGTCGCGGACGCCGACCAGGTGAAGGTCATCATGATCTCCGGGCTCGACAACTCCGAGGAACTGCACGACGCCTTCTTTCTCGGCGACGCTACCGGCTATATCGTCAAACCCATTAACCATGAGGCGCTGTTACAGGAAATCGCCAAACTCGGCGTGCCCCTGCCCCAAAAATCCTGACCGGCGAAGACTGCCCACAAGGAGCCCCTATGTCCGTCAAGCCCGATCTGCTTTACTCGCCCAGCCATGAATGGGCGCGCATCGAGGGGAACGAAGCCGTGCTCGGCATCACCCATTTCGCCCAGGACCAGTTGGGCGACATTACGTTCATCGACCTGCCCGCCGTGGGCGACACCCTGGCGCCGGGCAAGGAAATGGGCTCGGTTGAATCGGTCAAGGCGGCCAGCGATATTTACAGCCCGGTGGCCGGTGAGGTCGTCGCGGTGAACGAAGCCCTTGAAAACGCGCCCGAATTGATGAACCAGTCGCCTTTTGACAAGGGCTGGATGGTGCGCGTACGCCTGTCGGCACAGCCTTCGGGCCTGCTGGACGCCAAAGGCTACGAAGAAGCCGTCGCCAACGAAGCCCATTAGAGCATTTTAACATTGAAATTACTCATTGCGGTAAAATGCTCCGGCCTTGCGAAACGAAGCGCGGCAAGGCCCGTGAGATTTTCGCAGGCGGGCTTTGCCCGCCGTTAAGCGGAAATCGCAAACGCGAAAATGCTCCAGACAGTGTTGAAACCGTCTGACCCGTGTTTTTTTCGCGTCATGCCTCCGGCAGCCCGCCCGCAATCCGGGCCGACAGGCCGCCGGAGGCATGATGCTTTATCCATCTTCACCGGCATGCAACGGAGGTCTTAATGCCTTTTATCCCCCATACCCCCGAGGACACCGGCGCCATGCTCAAGGCCGTCGGCGTCAGGCACCTGGACGAACTGTTCGCCGCCATTCCCGACGATATGCGCCCCAAGAGCTTCGCCCTGCCCGAGGGTCTCAGCGAATACGACGCCGCCGCGCGCATGCACGAACTGGCCCATAGGAACGCCGGGCACGTGCTCAGTTTCATGGGGGCGGGCGCGTACGACCATATCGTGCCGGCAGCGGTCGACGCCCTGACCGCGCGCGGTGAATTCTACACCGCCTACACCCCGTATCAGCCGGAGGCGTCCCAGGGCACTCTCCAGGGCATTTTCGAATACCAGACGGCCGTGTGCCGGCTTCTGGACATGGATGCGGCCAACGCCTCGGTGTACGACGGCGGCAGCGCGGTGTTCGAAGCGGCCATGATGTGCGTGCGCGCCGCCAAAAAACGCCGCCTCGTCGTCGACGAATGCCTGAACCCCCTGTACCGGGCCATGCTGCATACCCTGGCCGCCAACGTGGATGTGGTCATCGTGACCGTGCCCCACGCCGGGGGCGCGTCCGACATGGACACGCTGGCCGCCGCCATCGGCGGCGATTGCGCGGCCGTCATCGTGCAGAACCCAGGATTTTTCGGCGTGGTTCAGGACTTCGCGCCCTTGGCGGACAAGGCGCGCGCCGCCGGGGCCAAAAGCGTGATGCTGGTGAACCCGGTATTGCAGTCCGTGCTGAAAACCCCAGGCGAAAGCGGCTTTGACGTGGCCGTGGCCGACGGCCAGAGCGTGGGCATGGCCCTTTCCTTCGGCGGTCCCTATCTCGGCATGATGGCCTGCGCCAAAGACATGGTGCGCCAGATGCCCGGCCGTATCGCCGGACGCACCAAGGACCTTGACGGCAAGACCGGCTATGTGCTCACCTTGCAGGCCCGCGAACAGCACATCCGCAGGGCCAAGGCCACCTCCAACATCTGCTCCAACCAGGCCCTGTGCGCCATGCGCAGCGTCATTCACCTGTCGCTGCTCGGCCCTGAGGGTCTGATCCGCACGGCGGAACTCTCCATGCAGCGGGCCCGCGAAAGCGCCGAGGCCCTGACGAAACTGCCGGGCGTGTCCATGCTCAACGACGCGCCCTACGGCAACGAGTTCGCCGTAACCCTGCCCAAGCCGGCCCGTCAGGCCGTTGCCGCCCTGCTCAAGGAAAAGATCGCCCCGGGCCTGCCCGTGTGCCGCTGGTACAAAGGGCTTGAAAATGTTCTGCTTGTAGCCTGCACCGAAAAAACCCGGCCCGCGCACATCCGGCGCATGGCCCAAGCCCTTAGCTCCGCGCTGTGAGGCCTCCATGAAAACAGTCTTCGCCAAATCCGTCCCCGGCCGCACCGGCGTTCTGCCGCCCAAGGCCGATAAGACCGCCAGAGATATGCTCCCGCAAAACCTGCTGCGCGCCCGGCGTCCGGCCCTTCCCGAACTCTCGGAACTGGACGTGGTGCGCCATTATTCACGCCTCTCACGGCTCAACTACGGGGTTGACGCCAATTTCTACCCTCTGGGCTCCTGCACCATGAAATACAATCCCAAGTTCATCGAGGCGGCGGTCAACTACAGGGGTTTCACCGACACCCACCCGCTGCTGGCCCAGGTGGACGGCGGCGAGGCCCTGACCCAGGGCAACCTTGAAGCCATCTGGCTGACGGAGCAATTACTCCAGGAAGTCACGGGCATGCGGGCCTTTACCATGCAGCCCATGGCCGGGGCCCAGGGCGAACTGACCGGCATTCTTCTCATTGCCGCCTACCACCGGGCCAAGGGCAACAAGAAAAGTAAAATCATCTGCCCGGACGCCGCCCACGGCACCAACCCGGCCACGGCCGCGCTCGCCGGGTACGAGGTGGTCAATATCGTCTCCAAAGACGGCATGGTCGACCCCGAAGCCCTGGCCGCCGTGCTGGACGATTCCGTGGCCGGCCTGATGATGACCTGCCCCAACACCTTGGGACTGTTTGAGCAACACCTGCCTGAAATCGTGCGTCTTCTGCGCTCGGTGGACGCCCTCCTCTATTATGACGGCGCGAACTTCAACGCCTGCATGGGCCGTCTGCGCGTGGGCGATGTCGGCTTTGACGTGGTGCACCTCAACCTGCACAAGACCATGGGCACCCCGCACGGCGGCGGCGGTCCGGGGTCCGGCCCCGTTGGGGTTTCCGAACGCCTGATCCCTTTTCTGCCCGGTCCGCGCGTCGTCAAAAAAGCGGACGGGCGCTTCGGCCTCAACCATGATCTGCCGCAGAGCATCGGCAGGGTCGCGCCTTTTTACGGAAACTTCGGGGTCTACCTGAAAGCCCTGGCCTATATCCTGCGCTGCGGCGCGGAGGGCCTGTCGCGGGCCACGGACTACGCGGTGCTCAACGCCAACTACCTGCTGGCGCGTTTGCGCGGGCATCTGGATATTCCTTACGATCGAATCTGCATGCACGAGTTTGTGGCCTCGGCGTCGAAGCTCGGGGAATACGACGTACACGCCCTGGACCTCGCCAAGGCCCTGCTCGACAAGGGCTATCACGCGCCGACCATTTACTTCCCGCTGATTGTCAAGGAATGCCTGATGTTCGAGCCGACCGAGACCGAAAGCAAGGAAATGCTCGACGCCTTTTGCGACGACCTGATCGCCATTTGCGAACGGGCCAGGACGGATCCCGCCGGGGTCAAGGCCGCGCCCGTCACTCTGCCGGTGCGCCGCCTCGACGAAACGGCGGCCGCCAGGAACATGATCCTGACCGAGGTGGAGTAGAACCCTTTTTCACCGTCAGGGGACGCGCTGGAGCATTACGAGCCTTAACGCGCTATCGGCCCGGCCAGATCGGCCAGCGCCACCCGCAGGTGCTCAAGCCAGATGCGCGCGAATTCCTCGTACTCCGCGGTTCCGGTCAGAATCGGCCGACAGGCGTAACCCGCGCCTTCAATGAGGCTGCGCCAGGAATCGGGGTTGTCGCCGGCCATGTCCCGTTCCGCATGTTTGCCGATGACGGACAGCAAAGGCAGCAGCCAGACGCGCCGCCGCGCTCCTTCCGGAAAATCAACGGAATCGGCCGGACAGGAGGGGGCGCCCGCTTCGGCCGGCGGCCCTGAGAAAGGCCCGGCACCGACCGGCGGGCAGGCCGCGACAACCACGGGCAGGAGCTTTTCAATGCGGTGGTCGCCCTCAAGGGCGCCGATGAAAATGCGCTCGTCATTCTTGCTGACCGCCTTGGCCAGGGCGGCATAGCTGGCCGCGCCCATATGCCAGGTGCCGTGCCCCATGCAGATCACCGGCTCATGCGGCAGGCGTTCCTCAGGCAGATGCGCCAGGAGCGCGGCCGAGGCCGCGGACACATCCCTGGCGTCGTGCAGAAGCGGCAGGCCCACGCTGATGTGGCCGGGACCGCCCTGGCGGCGGGCCGCTTCGGTTTCCTCAAGCAGCGCCTCGTATTCGACGCCCGGAATAAGATGCAGCGACTGCACGGCCACATGGCTGTAGCGTTCAAACCCCATGCGGCATAAGGCTTTTTTGACGGAATCCGTTTTCTTGCCGGCGGCGGCCAGCCGGCTGCGCATGCGGTCCGAAGTGTAAGCCCAGCGCACGGGCGTGCCGGGGAAGGCGCGGCGCGTGCGTTCGGCAAAGCGCGCCAGGGCTTTTTCGCCCAGCAGACTGGACGAGCCGAAGGCGGCCAGAAGAATGCCGGTTTTTACGCTTTGTCCGCCCATAGCCAGAGCACTGTACCATTGAAATTATGCGTTCCGCCAAAAAGGCAAGATTTTGCCCGGCGTCAAGGATACGCCAGGCCGGGGGAGCAGGCAAGGCCGTAGCGGCTTCCTCAGCAAGGAGAATGCTTGTGATTGCGCCGCAATACTTGAAAAAAACTTGAATTTCCCCTAGACTCTGGCCTGACTGCGGTTTTTTACCTATTATTCAATCTGGTTACTGGATGCGTCATGACAGGAAATTTACGGCCTCTGATCTTGCTGCTGCCGGTTCTGGCCTTCTG
>JAIRTI010000132.1 GCA_031255035.1 Desulfovibrio sp. | reverse complement strand
TCACGCCAGGAGTCCGAACAGAGCAGCGGCTCGGCAACGCTGTTGCCTATGCGCATGCGGGGATTGAGCGATGAGTAGGGGTCCTGAAAGACCATCTGCAACACCCCGGCGAGGCTGCGGCGAAAAGCGGCGTAGCTGGTGTGCTCCGCCTTGTTCCACAAGGCCCGCCCGTTGACATAGACCTCGCCCCCGCTGGGGGCGAGCAGGCCCACGGCCATGCGCCCCAAGGTTGATTTGCCGCAGCCCGACTCGCCGACAATCCCGAGGGTCTTTCCCCGGTCCACGCAAAGGGAAACGTCGCGCACGGCACAGACGCCGGGGGTGCCGGCCATGAGGCCCCGGCGCCGCTCGAAACGCTTGCTCAAGTGTTTTATCCGTATCAGGGGGGCGGTCATCGGACAATTCTCCGCCATGATTGGGTAAGCGCTGATTTTTCGTTTTGGCGTTGTCGCTACGGCTTTTTTGAAGGCGGCCCGGAGTCCGTCTTGAAATACTCGACCAGAGCCGCCACAAGGCCGGGAATGCTGTATTCCTCGGGCTGGACATGGCAGGTAAGCCCGGCCTTTTCCAGGGTCGCGGCCGTTATCGGCCCGATGCAGGCAAAGCGCAGATCCGGATAGGCCTTCAGCGTTTCAACCGGAATCAGGGACAGAAAATTCTCGACAGTGGACGACGAGCCGAAAGTAATGCACTGGATATCCCCCGCGCGCAAGCGGGCCAGCACCTCATCCCGCTTCTCCCCGGAAGGCGTCGTCTCATAGACGGGCGTCACGTCGACCCGCGCGCCGGCCTCGGCAAGCAGCGAAGGCAGCACATCGCGGGCGACGCGCGCTCTGGGGATGAGAATGCGCAATCCGTCCAGGGTGTTGCCGAACATGGCGAGGATGCCCGAGGCCACGCTTTCGGCCACATATTTTTCCGGCAGCAGATCCGGCCTGATCCCCCGTGAAACCAGAGCCGTGGCTGTGGCCGGCCCGATGGCCGCCACCTTGATCCCGCCCAGGGCCCGGCTGTCGAGCCCGAGGGTTTCGAGTTGCCGCCAGAAATGACGAACGCCGTTCACCGAGGTAAAAACGGCCAGATGATATGAGGCGAGTCTGCCGATGGCGTCGCGGACTTCGCGATAGTCTTCAAGCGGGCTGATGCTGATGGTCGGGAACTGGATGACGTCGGCCCCCTGCTCGCGGAGCAGCGCGGCGCTGTCGCTGGCCTGCTCTCTGGCCCTGGTCACGACAATCCCCTTTCCAAGCAACGGTTTTTGTTCGAACCAGTTGAGAAGCCCGTGCAAGGTGACGACGCTGCCGACCACGATCAAACTCGGCGCGCTGAAGCCGTGCTCCACAGCCTGGGCCGGAAGAGCGGCCAGGGTTGACACCAGACTCCGATGTCTGGACGTTGTGCCCCAGCGGACCAGGGCGGCCGGCGTCGTCGGCGCAAGGCCGGCGTCGATAAGTTTCCGGGAAATGTCCGGCAAGTTTTTCATGCCCATGTAAAACACCAGGGTCGAGCCGCTGGCGGCCAGGGCCGGCCAGTTATGGGCGGTGTCGGGCTTGGCCGGATCCTCATGCCCGGTCACAAACACCACGGACGACGAATGCGCCCGGTGCGTCAGAGGGATGCCCGCGTAAGCGGGGCCGGCAATACCGCTGGTTACCCCCGGCGCCACTTCAAAGGGCAGGCCGGCGGCCAGCAGTTCCTCCGCCTCTTCTCCGCCCCGGCCGAACATATAGGGATCCCCGCCCTTGAGGCGGGCGACGCTTTTGCCTTCCCGGGCCTTGGCGACGATCAGGGCGTTGATGCCCTCCTGGGACAAGGTATGATCGCCGCCCTTCTTGCCCACGTAAATGCGTTCGGCATCCGGACGGGCAAAGGCCAGCAGCGCGTCATTGGCCAGATAATCGTAGACCACCACGTCGGCGTTTTCCAGAATCTCTTTGCCGCGCAAAGTGAAGAGACCCGGATCGCCGGGACCGGCGCCGATGAGATAGACTTTCCCGCCCACGGCCGCCATCAGCGTATGGCTCCGACGCCGAGTTCGAGCGCCCTCAGGTTGACCTCAAGCACCTTGGACGGCAGAAAGCGGCGCACGCCTTCGCGCAGGGCTTGCGGACCGAACGGCAAAAGCCCGGACGCGCACAGGGCGCCCAGCAGGGCGGTGTTGCCGCTTTGCACGGCCCCGGCCTGCCTGCCCATTTCCTGAAGGGGCAGGAACCAGGCCTTGTCGGCCACCTTGCTCACGCCGGCCTTGATGTCGTCAATGGCCGGCAGGCATTCCCGGCCCATGTTGACGCCGGGGGGGGGAACGAAATCGGTGGAAGACAGCACAAAGCCGCCCTGAGCCAGATAGTGCAGGCCGCGCAGGGTCTCAAGCGCTTCAAAGCCGAGCAGGATGTCGGCTTCGCCCTGCTGGATGGCCGGGCTGTGCCAGCCGCCGATCAGCACGGTGGATTCCACAACCCCGCCGCGCTGGGCCATACCGTGAATTTCGCCGGAGACGACGTCAAGCCCCTGTTCCATGGCCGTGCGCGAGAGCAGGGTTGTCGCGGTCAGCGTGCCCTGGCCGCCAACGCCGGTAAGATAGATGCGCAGGCGCTTGCTCATTGCTCGCCTCCTTTTCCGGCTTTGAAGGACGGGGAAAGCTGCATGCAGACCATGCAGCCGGCGCAGAGCTCCGGGTCGACGCTGACGCCGCCGTCGCCGTCGCTACGGCAGCGAAAAGCCGGGCAGGCCAGCGTTTCCAGGCAGACTCTGACGCTTTCGTCCTGGGCGGCTACATAGGCCTTTTGCGATCGGGCCTTCTTCAGGGTGCGTCTGGCGTACAGAACGCAGGGTTCCTCGACGATAAGCACGCGCACGCCGGTTTCATCCTTCATGGACAGCAGGAGTTCCTGCACGGCTTTTTGGTTGTAGCCGCGCGCCTTGGCCACCCGGCTGACGCCGCAGCCCTTGACCACGGCTTCGATGTCGAGTTGCGCGCAGGCGTCGCCGAGCACTTCCTGGTCAACGCCGGGGTTGGGCTGATGGCCGGTCATGGCGGTGGTGCCGTTATCCAGAATAACGACCAGAATGTTGTGCTTGTTGAAGACCGCGTTCACCAGCCCGGTAATGCCCGAATGGAAGAACGTGGAATCGCCGATAAAGGCCACCGTCAACTTGTGCGACGCCCTGGCAAAACCGCTGCCCGCCGAAATGGACGAGCCCATACAGAACAAAAAGTCCGCCGTAGCCAGGGGGGGCAGCAGGCCCAGCGTATAGCAGCCGATATCGCTGGAATAGTAAGCGTCATCGCCGAACAGCTTGCGGGTGGCGTAAAAAACCGAGCGGTGCGCGCAGCCGGGACACAGGTTCGGCGGGCGCTGGGGCAGTTCCATGCAGCCGGGGCCGCAGGCAATGGGTTCGTTCTTATCCAGAAGCGGGGCCAGGGCGTCGTGGATCAGCAAGGTGGAATATTCGCCGAAAACGCTCAGCGGGCCTTGTTTGCCGTGAATGGTCACCGGCAGGGACAATTTATGGGCCATGGCGTTCAGGGCCTGCTCCACCAGGGCTTCGCCCTCCTCAAGCACAAGCAGGGTTTTGACCTGGCGCATGAATATTTCCAGCGCTTTTTCCGGAAGCGGCCAGGACATGCCCAGATCAAAAACACGAACAGCGTTCTCCCAGCCTTTTTCCAGCAGAACGTCATGCAGGTAGGCCCTGCTGACGCCCGAAGCCACTACGCCGATTTCTCCGCTGCCGCCGGTCTTGTTGAAGGGCGAACGCTCGGCCTCGGACCGGACAGCCTCCAGGGCCTCGACAAGCGCCCTGTGTCTGACTCTGGCTACGGCCGGGACCGGCACAAAACGCCGGGGATTGCGCTCAAAAGGCACGATGGCGGCCGGTTCCGGCAGAGGGCCGAAGCGGACGGGACCGCGCAGATGGCTCACCCTGGTGGTGGTGCGCAGCATCACAGGCTGCCGCGTCTCCCTGGCCAGGAGGCACGCGGCCCTGGTCATGTCCTTGCATTCCTGGGCCGTTGCCGGCTCGAAGCACGGCAGGCCCGCGAAGCGGGCGTAGGCGCGATTGTCCTGCTCGTTCTGGCTGGAGTGGCAGCCGGGGTCATCCGCCGACATCAGCACCAGGCCGCCGGGCAGGCCGGTATAAGTCATGGTCAGCAGCGGGTCGGCGGCCACGTTGACGCCCACATGCTTCATGGTCACCAGGCACAGGGCGCCGGCCAGGGCGGCACCGGCCGCCGTTTCCAGGGCCACCTTTTCGTTGACGGCGTATTCAAGCGAAAAACGGCCGCTGGGGGCAAGACGCCTGAAAGTGTCCGGCACTTCCGATGAGGGCGTGCCCGGATAGCACGTGACAAAATTGACTCCGGCCTCAAGCGCCCCGCGCACGATGGCCTCGTTGCCGAGAAGCAGTTGAGCGCCGCCGGCGGCAAGCAGCGGATGATTCATAGCGCGCTCCTCATTGGGCGGTTGCCGGCACCGGACTTTCAGCCGAGCCCCCGGCCTGGTCGGGGCTTTCCGTCGAGGCCCGGCGCGTCAACTCGTCTCGTTTCTGCGTCCAGATGGTCCGTTCCGCCGCTTCCAGCATGTCCGCTCCGGACTCCGGCCGGGCCAGCAGGGAATCAAGGGCGGCAAGAGCGCGGTCGTTCTCTCCCAGCAGTTCCGCCAAAAGGACGATGCGCAGGTTGACGCTCACCCGGTTCATGCCGTCAAGGTTTTTAACGGTGCCGTTCAGCAGATTCAGAGCCTCCTTGTGTTTTCCCTGCCGGGCAAGAGCGCCGGCCATGCCCATGGCGGCCGGGGCGCTCATGCTGCCGTCCATGGCGCCGATGCG
>JAIRTI010000075.1 GCA_031255035.1 Desulfovibrio sp. | reverse complement strand
ATGCCGGTGCTGAACACGGCCCCGGCGGTTTCCGGCGCCTGGGCCAGCGGCAGCACGGGTTCGGCCCGCAGGGTCAGCGGCCGGCTTGTGCCGCCTGTCCTGAGGCGTTGCGCTTCCAGGCTGTTCCATTCGCCGCAGGTGGGGCATTGGCCGCGCCACTGGGACGAGCGCGCCCCGCATGCGGTGCAGCTATAGATATCTCTGGTTTTGGACATGGCGTTTCAGGGCGCGGCGTGGCGGTCAGAAACCGGGCGCGCCCGCCCTTTATTGCGGCGGCGAGTCGCGCACGTCAATGACGCGCACTTCAAAAGTGCGCATTTTCGTCGAAGGGTTGGCGAAAAAGACCACAAAGGGCACCCGCCCGCCTGGGGGAACATTGGTATTATTGGTCAGGATGGTAATGCGGTTGTCGAGGTTTTCCTTCAACTCCGTGGCCGTGAGGCTTTGCAGTTGAAAAAGGGTGAGCGGCACGCCGCATATCTGCTGAACCTCGTCCAGGGGGTTATTGGCGTCATCCAGGATGCGGGCCTGGATGGTGATGAGATCCTTGTTGCCGTCCGAGATGTTGACGGCCACGCCCTGGATTACTATGACCTTGCCGATAGTCGCGTTATCAACGAGAAACTGGCGGATTTCCTCAAGGGATATGCTGTTGATGCGCTTTTCGTGGTCCTGCCGGGCCGGGTCTGGGGCCGCGCCGCCTTCTTCGGCGACAGTGTCGGGCAAGGTCAAGGTAAAAGTGTTGAAGACCAGGTAGCCGCCGTAACCGAGCATGGCCAGCAACAGTATCCCGACCAGGGCCATGAGGGCCGGGACGAATTTACGCGGAGCGGGTTTTGAGGGCGCTGACAGCGGCGGGGCGGTTTCGCCGTAGCCGGGCGCTGGGTCGGGGCTGTTTTCCTTGGGAGTTCCCGGCATGGAAAAAACCGTGCCGCACTGGGAGCAGCGGGCTTTTTTCCCTGGCCGGTACAGTTCGTCCGGCAACGAGAACGTGGTTTCACATGAAGGGCACGATATGAACATGCATCTCAATCCTTTTGAACCAGAACGCACACCGAGGCCTTTTGTCTGTGGCGTTCCGCGTAATCAAGGCCGTAGCCCACAAAAAAGCCGTCGCTGACGCTAAAACCAGCGTAATCAACGGACACTTCTTTTTCTCGCCGCTCGAACTTATCAATCAATGCGGCAATGCGCAACGAATTTACCCCTCTGGTCAATATTTCGCGCCGCAAGCGGTCCATGGTCAAGCCGGAATCGACGATGTCGTCAACCAGGAGAACGTCCTTAGCGCGCAAGTCGATTTCCACGTCTTTTGAAAACCGGACTTCGCCGCTGGAGGTATCGCCGGCGCCGTAGCTGGAAACGCGCAGAAAATCGACTTCCAGCTCAAGGTCCACCTGCCTGACCAGATCGGAAAAAAAGATGAAGGCGCCTTTGAGCACACAGACCATCACCAAGGGTTTTCCCTGATAATCCAGGCTGATCTGGCGTCCAAGTTCCTTGACCCGCGCGCGGATTTGCGCCTCGGAAAAGAATTCTTCAAGGAATTCTGTGGATTCTGTGGATTCTGTCATCATGGCGGCCTCTGTGGGCGGTTGCTCAGATACAAGGCGAGATGTCGCGCTGCATGGCGACCTCGTCGCAGTCGGGAAATTTCGGACAATGGATGCAGTCGGCCCAGATCTTTTGCGGCAGCACGTCTTTGCTCACTTCATGGAAGCCGAGACGGCCGAAAAACGCGCTTTCACAGGTCAGGGTGAACAGCGTGCGGATGCCGAGGGCTCGCGCCCCTTGGACGCAGGCTTCAACCAGATTTCGTCCGAAACCGTTGCCGCGCAAATCCTCACGAACGAAAAGGGAGCGGATTTCAGCCAGGTTGTCCCAGACAAGGGAAAGGGCGCAGCACCCGGCCAGGACGCCGCTTTCATCCCGAAGCACATAGAAATCGCGGGTATGGCTGTAGAGATCCGACAAAGAGCGCGGCAACAGGCGGCCTTTGTCCGAATCGCCGAGCAACAGGGCATGGACATCGGTCATGTCCTTTACCAGGGCCGCTTTGAGGGTATGTCGCATGGCGGTGCCGCGCTTGACGCCAGGCCGCCCGCCCGGACCATGCCGGGGAAGCGGCGTCGCGCTTATTCCGCGAGAATTTCCGTTATGGCGTTTTTGAGGTCCGGTTCATCCACCAGCCCGCGATGATTGACCATTAACTCGCCGGTTTTATTATAAATAAGAAGTTGAGGCACGGCGGTCACGCCCACGCGTTGGATGAAGTCGTCTTTGGCAAGGGTGACCAAGTAATTGATATTCAACTTCTTTATATAATGCGTCAGAGCTTCCACGTCCTTGTCGACGGAAACGCCGAGTATCAGCACTTTATCTTCGGGAAAGGTCTTGCGGATATTGACAAGGCCCGGAATTTCATCCTCACAGGGAGGGCACCAGGAAGCGAACACGTTGACCACGATGACTTTGCCCTTTTCCGCGCTGACGCGTTTGAGCAGGTCACCGGCATTCATCGCCGCAATGTCGCCGGCCTTCACTTCCGAAGCGGCAAGGGCGGCCGTCGACGCGAAACAGACGGCCAGGGCAAAAACAACAGGAAGCAGACGACGCATGGCATTCTCCTTAATTATCGCCAAGACGTAAACTAACATAACAGGCGTTTTTATCAGGGGCGCGGCAAAACAAAAGACCGTAGTCCTTGTTTTGCGGGCGTCACAGTATTTTCCATTGCT
Source organism: Desulfovibrio sp. (assembly GCA_031255035.1). GTDB lineage: Bacteria > Desulfobacterota > Desulfovibrionia > Desulfovibrionales > Desulfovibrionaceae > Frigididesulfovibrio. The sequence goes on along the minus strand of JAIRTI010000075.1, from coordinate 473 downwards.
GTAAAAGACTTTACGGCAATAATGAAGTATTGAGTATAGCCCAGACATAAAAATTCGTCCAGTGTCCTTGAAATACAATGCCACCGGCGGGGGCATCGCCTTTCGCGGTTCTGTTGTCGAAGCCAATTTGATCGCATGTGGGCTCCGCCCACACCCGCCAGGGCCTTGCCGGCCCCAGCTTCGTACCTGGACCCGGCGATTGGGTGGCGGGAGTGTTGCCATGTTGATACGCGCAATTTGAGGGAATGGAATCAATCCGGCGGGTAAATTCTCCACCCGTGGAGAATACAGAAGGTAAAATCTGCGCATAAGCTCCAGGTTTCTTTTGAAAAAACCCCCTCCCAAATTCAGAAGTCATCGAAATTGCCTTTATGGTTTGAAACCTCTCCCTTCAGGGAGATGCCAGCTTGACGCCCGGCAACGCCGGGAATACCTTTCAGGTAACCCCTTCCTTCAGGGAGGGGGCAATCCAC
>JAIRTI010000004.1 GCA_031255035.1 Desulfovibrio sp. | reverse complement strand
GCTCCGGCGACACGTATCAACAAGGCACAACGATCAGCCACCCAATCGCCGGGTCCAGGGACGGAACTGGGGCCGGCAAGGCCCTGGCGGGTGTGGGCAGAGCCCACATGCGATCAAATTGGCTTCATCAAAATGAGAATTGCTGTTCGCCCTGGCCTGGAGTTGACGCCCTCCCTGCAAAGTTTTATCACTCGCGTATACCTGACACGCCTCCACAGGAGCCTTTATGAGCAGCCGGAACAGCGCCCGCCAGAAAGCCATAGCCCGCGTCGCCCGCACCCGACCCCAGGATATGGGCATTGATTACACAAAAGAGCCGCTGACGGAAATCTTCGGCGCCAATGTCTTTGACGAACAGGCCATGCGCGCGCGCCTGCCCAGAGACGTCTTCAAACGCCTGACGGCCACCATACATGAAGGCCTGCCCCTGGCCCCGGACATTGCCGACGTGGTCGCCAACTCCATGAAGGACTGGGCCGTGGAACGCGGCGCGACCCACTACACCCACTGGTTCCAGCCCATGACCGGCAATACGGCCGAAAAGCACGACGCCTTTCTCGAACCCGGCGCCGAGGGCTCGGTGATCAACGCCTTTTCCGGCAAAATGCTGGTCAAGGGGGAATCCGACGCCTCCAGCTTTCCCTCGGGCGGCATCCGCTCGACTTTTGAAGCCAGAGGCTACACGGCCTGGGATCCGCGCTCCCCGGTGTTCATCAAGGACAGCCTCAACGGCGGAACCTTATGCATTCCCACGGCCTTCTGCTCGTATACCGGAGAATGCCTTGACCGCAAAACGCCGCTGCTGCGCTCGACCCAGGCCCTGTCCATCCACGCCCTGCGCATTCTGCGCCTTTTCGGCAACACCAGCGCCACTTATGTCAACACCACCATAGGCATTGAGCAGGAATATTTTCTGGTGGACCGCAATTTTTATCTGCAACGGCCCGATCTCGTGAATACCGGGCGCACCCTTTTCGGGGCCAGGCCGCCCAAGGGCCAGGAAATGGGCGACCATTACTTCGGCAGTATTCGCGGCCGGGTGCTGGCCTTTATGATGGATGTGGAAAAGCGCCTGTACCGTCTGGGCATCCCCCTGAAAACCCGCCACAACGAAGTGGCGCCCGCCCAGTTCGAACTGGCGCCGCTTTACGAAGAAGCCAATATCGCCACCGACCACAACATGCTGATCATGGAGACCCTGCGCTCGGTCGCCCGCGACCACGGCCTGGTCTGCCTGATGCACGAAAAACCCTTCAAGGGGGTGAACGGCAGCGGCAAGCACAACAACTGGTCCCTGGCCGATTCCGAGGGCAACAACCTGCTTGATCCCGGCGACACCCCGCACGAAAACGCCCAGTTCCTGGTGTTCCTGTGCGCCGTCATGCGCGCCGTGCACAAGTACGCGGCCCTTATCAGGGTGGGCACGGCAACGGCGGGCAACGACCACCGCCTCGGCGCGCACGAAGCGCCGCCGGCCATCCTGTCGGTATTTCTGGGCAACGAGCTTATGGAAGTGGTCGACAGCATCCGCAGCGGCGCCGCCGCCAAGGGGCACGAGCGCGAATACATGCGCATCGGCGTCACCGCTCTGCCCGCCCTGCCGCGCGACGCCACGGACAGAAACCGCACCTCCCCGGTGGCCTTTACCGGGAACAAGTTCGAATTCCGGGCCGTGGGCTCGGCGCAGAGCCCGGCGCCGACCATCTTCCTGGTCAATTCCGCCGTGACCGAAGCCCTTGACACCTACGCCGGCATGCTTGAAGCCGGGACGGCCAAAGGCAGGCCCTTTCTCGACGCGGTCAACACCCTGCTTCGCGACGAATTCAACGCCCACGCCCCCGTGCTTTTCGGCGGAGACAGCTATTCCGCCGCCTGGCCCAAGGAAGCGGAAAGGCGGGGGCTGCCCAACCTGCGCACGGCGGTCTCGGCGCTGGAACGTTTTACCGACGACGACAATGTCGCCCTGCTCTCCCGCTACAAAGTGCTTTCCCCTCGGGAGGTGGCGGCCCGCCAGGACATCCTCCTGGACGAATACGCCAACATTCTGGCCATTGAAGCCCAGGTTACCCTGGAAATAGGGCGCACCAGCATCCTGCCCGCCGCCTTTTCCTGGCAGCGCAAGGTGGCGGAAACCGTCCGCTCGCTGACGGGCATCGGCATGGAGGACGCCTCCGAGACGCACAAAGCCCACCTTGAGCGCGTCAACCGCCATGTGCGCGACTTCATGATCGCCCTCGAACGCCTGGATGAGGAGATACTCCGCTGCCGCGACCTCAGGGGCTCGGCCCTGAAACGCGCCCAGTTCTGCCGGGAACTGCTGGTGCCGGTCATGGCCGCGTGCCGGGCCGAAGGCGACGCCCTGGAGCAGCTTGTGGACGACACCCGCTGGCCGATGCCCAAATACAGAGAAATGCTCTGGATTTACTGACAAATGTTTTTATGGAAACACTGATTCAGGGAAGCGCTATTTTTTGTTTTGGCTGGAGCATTTCACACATGAAACGCTCGGCAGGGATTTGTCCGCAAACTCCTGCCGCGCAACAGGAACAGGCGGGCTTTGCCCGCCGTAAGCGAACTGTTTCAAGCGTTAATTGCCATAGTCGCAAGGCTTTTTTGGAGGGGGGCTGGACTCTTCTGTCCTGCCCCCCTTCAAAAAAACGCAGCAACAACGCCAAAACGAAAAAGAGCGCTTCCTCATACATCATCCCGATCCGGTTCGTCCTCGGGCCGGCCTTTGAAGCCGAGGGCCACGTAAAAGGTTTCCTTGCTTTCGGAACGGGAGCTTTGCGGCTTGAAGGCCCGGACCACGGCAAAGCAGGCGCGCATGGCCTCGGACAGGGCTTTGCTGTCAGGCCCCATGAATATCTTGACCACAAAGTGCCCGCCCCTGGTCAGATAGCGCCTGGCCAGGGCGAACGCCTCTTCGGCCAGAACGGTCGAACGGGCCTGATCCGTCCCTTTGTGGCCGGTGGTTGAAGGGGCCATGTCCGAAAGCACCACATCGAACGGGCCTTTTTCCTCCAGCACGGACTCAAAGCCGGCGGACCGCGCGAACACGTCTTCGCGCATGAAGACCACGCCGTCAGGAAAAGGCGTATCGGTATCCTTGATATCCGCGCCGAGCACGAAACCTCCGGGCATGACCTTCTCGGCCGCGCCCAGCGACCAGGAGCCGGGCGCGGCGCCTAGGTCGAGTACGCGCATCCCTTTTTTGAAGAGGCGGAACTTCTTGTCGATTTCCTTGAGCTTGTAGACGGATCGAGCCGGATACTTTTCCTGCTTGGCCTTGAGGAAATAATGGTCACGGTAAGTTTTCATGAGGCGCAGCATACGCCATGAACGCCTCTTGGCAAAGCCCCGCGCGCGCCGCTCCGGCAATTCTCATTATGAGCCTTTTTGCGGCCCCCCATTCGCCAACTGTGAAAGGCGATGCCTCCGGCGGCCGGGGCGCTGCCCCGGACCCCGCCGGGGGAAATGATTTCCCCCGGA
>JAIRTI010000260.1 GCA_031255035.1 Desulfovibrio sp. | reverse complement strand
ACGCCCGAGGTGCGGGCCTCATGGGTCATCACGATAAACGGCACCGAAGGGCCTCGGCCGTTGCCGCTTTCCTGAGGAGGGTGATTGCCGCTACGGTCCTTCTGGATCACCTGGGCGATGGAGATATCGTTCTCGGCCATGATGGCCGCCACATCCCGCAGAACGCCGGGCCGGTCGGTGACTTTGAGCCGGATGTAAAAGTGGCTGTACGCCTCATGAGGGGCGATGATCTTCGCCTTGACCGGCAGGTGCGGGCGGGCGAAACCGGTGTTGTTGGGGCGCGCGCCTCTGGCGACGGCCAGAATGTCGGCGGCCACGGCGCTGCCCGTGGGCATGTCGCCCGCGCCTTTGCCGTGCAGAAAGACCGAACCCACGGCGTCGCCCTCGACGCGAACGGCGTTGTACGCGCCGCCCACGCGGGCAAGCAGAAAAGTTTCATGCACCAGGGTCGGGCAGACCCCGGCTTCGATGCCGCCGCTGGCGATATCGCCGCCCAGCAGGCGCGCGTGGCCGATAAGTTTGATGCGATAGCCGAACTCGCGGGCAAAGGCGATGTCTTCCGGCTTGACCGCGCTGATGCCTTGCACCGGCAATTCCGCGAAAGGATAATCAACCCCCCAGGCCAGGCGGATGAGCAAGGCGAGCTTGTGCGCCGCGTCAATGCCCTCGATATCAAGGGTCGGGTCGTCTTCCGCGTAGCCCAGCTCCCGCGCCTGGCGCAGGGCCGTGTCAAAGGTCAGCTTTTTGGTGCTCATCTCTGACAAGATGTAATTGCTGGTGCCGTTCAGAATGCCCACCAGACTTTCCAGACGGTTGGCCGCCAATGATTCCCGCAGGGTCTGGACCACGGGCACGCCGCCGCAGACCGAGGCCTCATAGCCCAGATGCAGGCCCTTTTCCCGCGCCAGGGCGAAAAGGCGCTCGCCCTGTTCGGCAAGCAGGGCCTTGTTGGCCGTGACCACATGTTTGCCGGCGGCGAGGGCCGCTTCGATAATGGCCCCGGCGCGTTCGACGCCGCCTATAAGCTCCGCCACAAGTTCGATTTCAGGGTCGGCGATCAGGTCGTCGGCATCGACCGTCATCCGCGCGCCTTCGGGCAGCGGATACGCGCGCGGACGCGTCATATCCCGCACCAGCACGGTCTTGATGCGAACGACGCGGCCGGTGCGGGCGTAAATTTCATCCCGGTTTTCCGTGACGATGCGGGCCAGGCCGGTGCCCACGGTGCCGAAACCGGCCAGCCCGACGACCAGGGGCCTGGAAGCGGTGTCCTTTATGCTCTCAACCATCGCTTCCCGCCTTGGAAAGCACCTTTTTCAGGCCGCGAATGGCCTGCTTGGTGCGGTGCTGGTTTTCAATCAACGCGAAACGCACATGGTCGTCGCCAAGAGCGCCAAAGCCCAGGCCGGGCGACACCGCCACATGCGCCTCCTTGAGCAGCAGCTTGGTGAATTCCACGGAGCCCATGTGCCGGTATTCCTCGGGGATTTGCGCCCAGACGAACATGGTGCCTTTGGGCGGGGGCACATCCCAGCCGATACGGTTCAGCCCCTCAATGAGCCAGTCGCGGCGCTGGCGGTAGATGTCGCAGATCTCGGCCACGCCGTCCTCTTCCCCGTGGATCGAGGCGTTCAGGGCCACGGTGGCCGCTATCTGGATGGGCTGGAAGATGCCGTAGTCCAGGTAGCTTTTGATGCGGGTCAGGGCGTGCACCATGTCTCTGTTGCCGACGCAGAAGCCCACGCGCCAGCCGGCCATGGAGTAGCTTTTGGACATGGAGAAAAATTCGACGCCCACATCCTTGGCGCCGTCGGCCTGCATGAAGCTTGGCGCGCTGTAGCCGTCAAACACCAGATCGGCGTAGGCCAGGTCATGCACGACCTGTATTTTGTGTTCCTTGGCGAAATCGACCACCTTCTGGAAGAACTCCAGGGTGATGACCTCGGTGGTCGGGTTGTGCGGATAACTCAGGAACAGCACTTTGGGTTGCGGCCAGGTCTGGCGGGTGGCCAGTTGCAGGTCTTCAAAAAAGTCGCGCCCGCGCCCGATGGGAATGCGCCGCACGTCCGCGCCGGCGATAATGGAGGCGTAGGTATGAATAGGATAGGTCGGGTCCGGGGCGAACACGACGTCGCCGGGCGAGAGCATGGCCAGCGCCAGGTGCGCGAGGCCCTCCTTGGCGCCCATGGTGGCGATGGCCTCCTTATCCGGGTCGAGATAGACCTCATAGCGCCTGGCGTACCAGTCACAGATGGCTTTGCGCAGATTCGGGATGCCCCGGGAAACGGAATAGCGGTGGTTGACCGCCTTGGTCGACGCCTCGACAAGCTTGTCAACGATGAACGAAGGCGTGGCCATATCCGGATTGCCCATGCCAAAGTCGACAATATCGATATTCTGCCGTCGCAGTTGCATTTTCAGTTCCGAAGTCACCGCGAACACATAGGGCGGCAGACGGTGCATACGCGGAAACTGGTTCATGGCGATATCTCCTGTTAGCGGTGCGGGAATGGCCCACCTTATTGCCGGGCGCGGCGGATGTAAAGAAAAAGGGATGCGGGCGCGGCCGGAACTTATTTGCGGCCGGCCACAAAGGCCTCGTAACAGCGGGTCACCGGGGAATCCGGGTTCAGGCGGCCACACAGGCCGCCAAGAGGCGGCGCGGGCCGCGCGGCCCACGACCCGGCCTGTCCCGGTTGCGCGATGTTCTCGCGCTCCCTGGCAAGGTCCGGACGGCCCTGAACTAGCAGCACCTTGACCCGCTCAAAAAAAGCCTCGCCCATGAAGGCGTTGGCGCGCTCAAGAATTTCCGCCGACTGCATGGAGAGTTCCTGCATGGCCATGTTGTCGTCCGCGCCGATATGCAGGGCCCGGTCCTTGTGCCCCAGGGGACGGCCCAGCGGGGCAAGCGCCTCGCCCAGGACCATGTCCCAGTGACGCCACAATTGGACCAGCCTGGTCTGGTCCTTGCCGCCCATGTGGAGAAACAGACTGTTCACGGCCTCGGCCGTCGAACGGACGGCGTATTCGCGTTTGCGGGAAGGCCCCTTAACCGGCGGCGCCTTGGCGTTTTTCTTCTCGAACATGACTCTGCACTAGCCGAAGTTGCGCCATGGCGCAAGACAAGGCGTCCGGGTTCAGCAATTCTAATTTTGTCGAAGCCAATTTGATCGCATGTGGGCTCTGCCCACAGCGCCAGGCCGCCGGCCCCAGTTCCGGCCCTGGACCCGGCGATTTGGTGGCTGATAGTGGTGCCCTGTTGATACGCGCAGCCGGAACCCAAACTGAGGGGGTCCGGGGGAAATCATTTCCCCCGGCGGGGTCCGGGGCAGCGCCCCGGCCGCCGGAGGCATTGCCTTTCA
>JAIRTI010000218.1 GCA_031255035.1 Desulfovibrio sp. | reverse complement strand
GAAAAGGTCCGGCGGCTATCGCGGGAAGTCCGGAGCGCTTCAGGCCCGCAGAAGGCGAATGAGGGCGTTTTTGCGTTCACGGCTTTTTCCCGCCCGCCAGTCCGGGCAGGACCGGCCTGTAGGTGCAATGGCAGTTGATCAGTTCGCCGGGCCTTACGGCGTGTCCCACATCGGCGTCATACAGCCCCCCGGACAGCGAGAAGCGCGTGCCGTTCATGGCCTTGTGCGTGGAGCGCGGAACCTTTGATCCGCTCCTGTGCATCCAGATGCCTTCGGTGATGCCGAGTTCCAGGCAACGCTCCCGGCTGATGGCCTCCGTGGCCTTGTTGGTCTGGTCGCGGGCGATGGTCACGGCCCGGTTATGGCTTACCCGGCAGCGCCCTTCCACTTCCCGGACTATGGCGGCCATGTCCCGGCCCTTGCGCACGGAACGCTCCACGCTCTCCCGCACTTCCCCCCGGAGCTTTTCCGGGATGGATTTGATCAGGCTGACGTTTTCGCTGACGATGTCGTCAATGGCGGCGCTCACGCGCTCCGTGTTCCTGAAGCCGACCGTCAGCCCGGCCTCGCGCAGGGAGTTGTAAAGCTGGCGCGTGGCGCTGGTATTCGCCTTTGCCGCCATGCGCCGGGCGCGTATGGCGGCAAAGGCGTCGAACTTGCGATCCCAGGCGTCGAAAAAGGCGGCCAGGGCCTCTTCAATTCCGGAGCGCGGGCGGGCGTCCCGCGCAAGCCCAGGGGCCGTGATTTCCTCCTGCCGCGACCGGAGCAAAGCCAGAAGGTCGGCGCGCATTTTGTCCGTAAGCGCGGTAAGGGTCTTCTGGTATTGGGCCTTGAGGCCGGAGGAAGGCAGCACCCCGCGTAAGGCGATAAAGCTACTTGTGCTCATAAGGATTGTAGCCCCCCTCCAGATTGCCTTCTAACTGCGTGTTGATCCATGCGCGAGATTGCGCGCTGGTCTCATCTTGATATTGTTTCAGGTGAGACGGCACCTCCTGGCCTGCGGGCATGTACCATTGCTTCGAATCCGGGTCCCATCTGGCCCCGGCCTTTTTCGCTCTATGATTGTCGGCAAAGGGCACTTTAAGATATGTGGGTTGATTGAGTTGCTTTGATCGCTTTATTTTCTCTTCACTTTCCCTAAGCTTTTCCTGAGCGGTTAATTCTTCTAATTCTTTATCCTCTTCACGGCTCAGGTTTGGAAACTTGTCTAATAATTGCTTTCTTCGTTCTGCCGGAGAGATAGAGCCACCGCTGGAGCCGCCGCCGGACCCGCCCGCCGCTTGTTGGGCCTTTTTCGCCTCGTATTTCGGATTTTCAAAGGTGCGCGGAATTTCGGACAGCTTTTGTCCCTTGAACTTTCCGCCCATGCCCGCCTTGACTTCGCCGCCCTCGCCCAGGAGCACGGGACGCCCCACGGCATCGGGACCGTTGGGTTTTACCGTTACCCAGTTATCGTCATAGGCGACCTTGTTGCCCCCACCCATGCCGAGAAGCTTTTTAAGTTTGGTCAAAAGGGGCTCGGCACTGTCGGACGCGCCGGGGAAGCCTCCCCCGCCTTGCGGTTGCGCCTGCGACGGGACAAAGCCCCTGCCGGCTTCGCCCATGATTTTTTCGGCCACGTCCGGCGCGATGGGGAAGGCGGCCAGCAGAATGTTTATGCCGCTGTCGCGGGGCAGTTCGCCACGGGCGACCTGGGCCACGATATCCACCATGCTTGTGATCTGCGCCCCGTTCAGGCTTGTGGACTGGACATTTTCTTCCGCCTCTTCCGTTTCAAGGGCCGGGGGCGCTCCGGCTTCGCCGGCTTCCCGCTCCTCGCTTTCAACTTCCGGCGCTGTTTCCTGTTCGCCTTCAACTTCCGGCGCCATTTCCTGCTCGATAAAGGCGTAGCCGCTGCCGGCGTCTTCCGCGAGCCGCTTGCGCACTTCATCCGGCTCCAGTACGGCCCGGTCCAGGTATACGGCGTCCCGGTCCGCTTCGGTTTTAAGGGTTATGGCTTTTTGGGCGTCGTCCTCGTCCGTCAGGGGCACGAAATCGGCCTTGATTTCCGGGGAAGCCTCGCCGAACAGGTGCAGTTGCAGGAGGGCCAGGACGCGATCCAGGGGACGGCGCAGGATTTTTTCCTGTTTGCCGGCCACATGGTCGTAAAAGTTGCGCAGGTCGGCCTCGCCCGTGGCGTTCAGGCCGCCGGGGGAAATGCCCAGGAATTTGACAAAGGGGATGCGAAAGACGGCGGCGACGAATTCCAGCGACTGCCGGACAATGTCCGTAACTCCGGCCAGGGAGGTTTCCAGCTTGATCACGTCCTCTCTTTCCTTGTCGATGAGCAGAATGGCATCGTTGTCCCGGTGTTGGGCCAGATACCGCATGCGCCTGTCCACGTCCTCCGCGCCGCTGCCGGAAAGGATGTCGTCCATGATGTCGGACTTGAACACGGTCAGGGAAAACTTCGTCAGCAACCGTTGCGCGGCCTCGCGCGTTTTCGTGAACTGGGCCACGTAATCCAGAGCCGCCTGGGCCGCCGGGATGCCGAAGAAGTTATACGCCGGGCGCAGAAGCACGGGCAGCTGGTTAGGCGCGAAATACAGGAAGCGGGACTTGTGCACGAGCCGGCCCATCACAAACCAGGAATCAGGCCGGAAGTAGCCGGGGCAAAGCGGGTCCACGGTGTTGTAAGGGCCGGGGTAGAGGTTGATCGCTTCCACCAGGGTAAAGCGCTTCAGCTTGCCCCGCAGCAGGGCGCCGTCCAGAAAAAGCTCCTGCCGAAGCGCTTTCTCGTCATCCTCCCCGGTATCGATGTAGATCAGGCAGCCGCCGTCAAAGTCGCAGCGTTGCGCGGCATCGTTGAACAGGCCCTGAAGGCCGAAGCCGTCAAGAGCGCTCACCAGGCTTTGCACCCTGTCGTCCCGGCCGTCGTGGTCCGCGTCCGTGCCGGGCTCGCCCTCGCGCCGCACCTCTACCCAGCGTTTGCTCATTTCATCCGCGACCGTGGTCACCCCGGCCCGGATCAGGGGATTTTGCGCAAGCCCGGCAAGCGCGGGGTAGCCCAGAAATCGCGGGGCGATTCCCTCCAGGCCAAGGCCAAAGCCCAGGCCAAGGTCCAGATTGGGCGTGAGCAGGCTGTGAAAATCACATGCGCCCAAAGCCGCGTCCATGGCGAGCCGCTGCTCCGGCGCCGCGCCCAGGAGGCCCAGGGTGCGCGGCGGCCTGTACATGGCCTCCAGCTGCTCCGGCGTCGGCAAAAGGCCGGGCCGGGCCAGGATGTCGGCATTGATTTTCATGGCTTGTCCCTCATATCCATCTCCTGAGCGCGCCCAGGCCCCAGTTCACGTTGCGCAGGATGCCGGGATTGATGCGCATCGGGGCCCTGACCACAAAACGCCGCAGGGCCTGGGTTGTGGCGTCGACCTGATCGTCATGGGCCGAGGCCGGGAACTGGAGCAGCTCCGATTCGTAGTCCGAGGCCCAGGCACAGGCCTGCGGGTGCGGGATGTAGACGTTGCCGGCCTCGAAAAGCGGGGTCACGGCATGGGCGCGGGCCGTCTTGCCGCCCTCCGGCTCAATGGGGATGACGCCGCTTACCCTGTTTTTGAGGCTGTCGATGACCGCCGGGCCGTTGGCCTTATCTTCCACCAGCTTTTCCAGGGCCTGCGGCCATTTGTCCGCCAGCTTGCAAAAGGCCTGCAAGGTGGCCGTAAAGCCCATGCGCCCCCGCACCTGGTCCAGCAGAAAATGCCGGGCGCCGTCCCGGCCCCAGACCTGGCCCACGACATAGTCGGAATCCTCGCTGTCTTTAAAGGTCATGTCCCAGGAGATCAGCAGCTTGTCGAAACGCTGGGGCAGGTCTTTGGGCAGCCAGTAGCGCAGCCATTCCTTGCGAAACACGGCCCCGCCGTCGGGCGCGGGTTTTTGCTGGTACAGGGCTTCCCAGTCGCGCGAGCCTATGGTGCGCTTGACGGCCAGCAGCCGTTCCAGGGGATAGCGTTCCGGGTGCAGGGCTTCGCCGGCGGCCCGGTACTGCTCGTCCCGATCGGCGACCGCCGGAAAATTCACGCAGCGCCAGATATCGCCTTCGCCCGCGCGCTCGGCTTCCAGGAGCCGCCCGGCCAGATCGTCCATGTGCCAGCGGGTTTGTATCAGCAGTATGCCGCCGCCGGGCGCGAGGCGCGTGTACAGGGTAGAGGTGTACCAGTCCCAGACCTTGGCCCGGATGGTCGGACTGTCGGCCTCGGCCCGGTCCTTGGTGGGATCATCTATTATAATGATGTCGCCGCCCATGCCGGTAATGCCGCCGCCGACCCCGGAGCTGCGGTAGCTGCCGCCATGCCCGACGATTTCGAAAATGTCCGAGTTGCGCAGGTAGTTGCCGCTGGCGACGGTACGGATGTTGCGGCCGGACAGGGTGACCGCCGGGAAAATTTCCTGATAGAGGTAGTCGTCCATGATGCGCTGCACGTCGCGGTTCATGCGGCTGGACAGGTCGGCGCTATAGGAAGTGCTGATGATGCTTGAGTCCGGATGCCGACCGAAGGCGTAAGCCGGAAAGCGCCGGCTGGTCAGCTCGCTTTTGCCGTGGCGCGGCGGCATGGTGATCATCAGGCGCGGCGAGGCGCTGGCCGCGACCGCCTCCAGAACGGCATCCAGCTCGCGGCAGATCAGCTCATGCACCCCGCCCATCAGATAGTGCGGCCAGGTGTAGGTTACGAAAGACGCGAAAGAGCGGCGGGCCTTTTCAGCCCGCAAAAGGCGCAGTTCGCGTTCGCGCAGGGCCTTGTCCAATAAAATGGCACCCGGCCCCGCATCCTGGCCCTTAGGCGGCTGTGACGAGTTCCGCGATTTTTCTTTCGAGTTCTTCATTGCTCAGACTCTTGAGTTCCTCGGCGCTGCCCAGGGCGCGCACCCTGGCCCGCACCTCTTCCTGTAT
>JAIRTI010000202.1 GCA_031255035.1 Desulfovibrio sp. | reverse complement strand
TCACATTCGTCTGGACGCCATTGTCGCCAATTACCGGCTGCTGAAAAAAAGCAGCACCGCCGCCTTGTCAGCGGCTTTTGCCCCGGCTCTTTTGCCGGGTCCGGACGGGGAGGATCGTCTCTTCGCCTGGCCGGCCCAGATGGTGGTCGTCAAGGCGGATGCGTACGGTCACGGACACATTCCCGTCTCTCGGGCTCTGGCTGACGCCGGGGCGGTGATGTTCGCTTCGGGCGGCGTCCGGGAGTGCGCGGTTCTGCGCGACGGCCTTGAAGAGGCGGGCTATGGGAACGCGGTCATCCTTTCGCTTCTCGGGCTTGTCGAGGGTGACGACGCGGCCTTGTGCGCGGCCAAGGGCATTATCCCGGTGCTGCACAGCGCCGCTCAACTGCCGCTGTTCCGGGGCCTTTCCCGCCCCCTGGCCGTGGCTCTGAAGTGTAACACCGGCATGTCGCGCCTTGGTTTCAACATGGACGAACTGCCGTTCCTGGTCGCCGCGCTGCGGACCATGCCTCTGGTCAGGCCGGTGCTGGCCCTGTCGCACCTGAACTCGGCCGACAGCGATCAAGGGCCGGATTGCATTGCCGCCCAGGGCGGCGTCTTTGCCGGCATGCTTGAGGCCCTGCGCGCCGAGTGGCCGGACCTCGCCGCTTCTCTGGCCAATTCCGCCGGCACGTTTCTGGCGGATTGCGTCACCGCGGCCATCGGCCCGCATATCTGCCGGCCGGGCCTTGCCCTTTATGGCGGCAATCCTTTTCATCAAAGCGCCTTGCGCGGCCTGGGGCATGGCTTGCGCGGCGCCATGAGCGTAAGCGCCCCGATCATCGCGGTGCGGCGTCTGAACCCCGGCGACGCTCTGGGCTACGGGCAGGCCTTCAAGGCCGACAGGCCCCTGCCCGTGGGCATTGTGGCCGTGGGCTATGCGGACGCCTTTACCCGCTCCCTGTCGGGCCGGGGACGCATGTGCGTTGAAGGCGCGCCCGCGCCCGTGCTCGGGCGGGTCTCCATGCAGATGACGGCCGTGAGCCTTGAGTCTCTCCCCGCGGAGAAGCTGACGCCGCCGCCGGCCAGGGCCTGGCTGCTCGGGCGCCCGGATGACGGGCGTCCCTGGCCCGACATTATGGACGCGGCTGAACTGGCCTCGCTCTGGGGCACCATCCCTTATGAAGTTTTCTGCCTGCTCGGTTTGAACCACCGGGTCTACGAGGGCTGAGACGCCGGCGTATCGCGGCGGGAGCGCGCATGACGGACAACAACGCGGCGGACAGGCTGGAGACCGACGGCATCGGCGCCCTGCTGATCGCCTATTCGTTGCCGGCCATCGCCAGCATGGTGATTGTGTCGCTGTACAACATCTTCAGCAGCGTCTTCATCGGGCACGGGGTCGGCGCTCTGGCCATCGCGGGCCTGGCGGTCACCTTTCCGTTCATGAACTTGCTGCTGGCCGTGTGCATGCTGGTGGCCATAGGCGGGGCGACGGTCTGTTCCATAGCGCTGGGGGCGAAAGATCGCGAACGGGCCGCCAGGGTCTTGGGGCACAACGTGGTGCTCAGCCTGCTTTTTGCCGTGGCCTTTGCCGTGGCCGGCCTTGTCTTTCTTGACCCGATACTGCGCCTTTTCGGGGCGAGCGACGCCACCCTGTCCCACGCCCGCGACTATATGGAGATTATTTTATACGGCACGCCCATAGGCAACCTCATGGTGGCGCTCAGCCATTTTCTGCGGGCTTCGGGCCACCCGGCGAAATCCATGTGGATATCCCTTGCCAGCGTGGGGGTGAACCTGGCTCTGACGCCGGCTTTTATTTTCCTGCTGGGCTGGGGCACGCGCGGCGCGGCCGTCGCCACGGTCCTTTCCCAGGTTTTCGCCCTGGCCCTGCTGCTTGTCCATTTCAGCGACAAAAGGCATGCCGTGCATTTCAAAAGGGGGATATTCCGTCTCAGGGCCTCCGTGGCGCGCTCGATGCTGTCCATCGGCCTGTCGCCCTTTTTGATGAACGTGTGCGCCTGCCTGATCGTGGTTGTCATCAACCTGAGCCTGCGCGACCACGGCGGCGACCTGGCTATCGGGGCCTACGGCATCGTCAACCGGCTGCTGATGTTGTTCGCCATGACCATCATGGGGCTGACCCAGGGAATGCAGCCGCTTATCGGCTACAACTTCGGGGCCAGACGCATGGACAGGGTGCGCCTGACCTTGAAATACGGCATTATCGCGGGCACGGCCGTCACCAGCGCCGGGTTCGCGGCGGCGCAGGCCTTTCCCACGACTCTGGCCATGCTTTTTACGGATCACCCGGATCTCATCGCCATGTCGGTCAACGGCATGCGGCTGTGTACCGCGGTTTTTTTCATCGTGGGCAGCCAGATTGTCATCGCGGGCTATTTCCAGTCCATGGGCCGGGCGTCCATCGCCATTTTCATGTCCCTGTCCAGGCAGCTTCTCCTCCTTTTGCCGGGACTTATCTTTCTGCCCAGGTATTTCGGCCTGGACGGCGTCTGGATCAGCATGCCCCTGGCCGACACTTTGTCGGCGGGCATAGGCATAGGCATTCTGGTTTACACCATCAAGCATCCGCCGGTTCGCTACGCCTGAGCCG
>JAIRTI010000155.1 GCA_031255035.1 Desulfovibrio sp. | reverse complement strand
CAGCACGCCGGTTTCCGTGCGCATGCTGCCACGGCTTTCACGCTGGCCGGCATCGGCCTTTGTGTGCAGCACCCGGCCTTCGGCTGTGAAGAGGTTTTCTTCCCAAGCCTGGTCCAGGTGAATCAGCGCGCACTGCCGGGGGCAATACAAATAGTGTTGCAGGGCGGAAAGAAGAATCAGGCTTTCCGCCCTTTCTTCACTTAACAAGCTGGTCTCACAAGGCTTCATTAATGCTGACGCCCTGGGGCAGATTGCTGCTGTCAACGCTGACCTCGTAATCGTCAAAAGAGCGGACAGGCGCGTTTTCATCCTTGCGCCGCGCCGTGATCCTTGCGAACAGGGCATGGGCCGGGGCGCGGCCTATTTCACTATCATGCTTGAAGATAACCAGCTTGCGCGCGCTCATCAGGCCGCGCGCGGCCGAGCGGTCATGCTCGAACATGTTGACCAGCGCCTCCCACAGGGCCTCAAGGTCGGCCTCGGCAAAGCCGGTGCGTTTGGCAAGCGGGGCGGAGACAAAACCTTCAAGCCTATACAGACCGTAAGGCACAATGCTTTTTCTGCCCATGGTGCGGTTGTCGCCTTGCTGAGCGTCGGCCTCGCGCTGCGTTTCAACAGCCATGCGGGTAATGCTGATATCAAGGGGCATGATGGGGTCAACGCTTGAGGCAAAGGTGAATTGCACGGGGCCGCGCACCTGGCCGCAGTTGTTCTCCTTGGTAGACATTACGGCCCCAAAGGCGCGCACGTCAAAATAGTTTTCGCACATCCACTTTTGCGCCAGTTGCACGGCCTCGGCATCATTTTTGGCCTTTCCCTTTACCGCTTCCCCGGCCGGGGCGCGGCTGACGGAAAGAACGGCCTTTTCCCGCACATAAATCTTGAAGCCCGGCACATCACTTTTGGTAAGATCAATGTAATTGCGCACCTTGCGTTTTAAGCAAACGTCCGTAATCAGGCCGCGCCTGGTTTCCGGGTCAACGCGCGGCAGGTTGCCCGCGTCCGGATCGCCATTGGGGTTGCCGTTCACGACATCAAAGAGCAGCACAAATTCATAACGGTTGGCAAGTTCACTCATGGCTTATTCCCCCTGCTTGGCGGTTTTTTGGTAATTGGCGTTTCGTTGATGATAATAACCGATAAAGAACAGGCCCTGGTCTTCAAGTTTCAGGTGGGCCGGAAAGCCGCTTATGCTCTGCATCACATCCTGGATGCGCCGGTCCGTAACGCCGCCGTATTCGGACTTGGCAATATGATACTGGGCCAAATGCAAGAGGCGCGGAAAAACAACGGCGGGCGTTGTGGAGGCGGAGCCGATGTAATTATCGCGAATGGTCTTGTTGATTTTGCCGAGGGCGTCGGCCTGGGCTTTTTCCAGCAGGGCGAACAGCCGCCCCAGCAAATAGGGCAGGTCCTTTTTTGCTTCATCCAGCATGGGTGATATCTCCTTTTCAAGGTTACGGACCAGATAGCCCTTGATGGCCGCCGCCCGTGGGTGGGTGACGGTTTGATCGGCCCGTATGCGGCCTATGACGGCGGCAAGCAGGGCCTGGGGGTAGGGCGTTTTTTCCAGTATGGAACGGAACAGGCCGGAGGCCAGGGGCGGCAGAACGTTCTCGCTTTTACCCAGCGCGGCTGTTGCCAAAAGCATGCGCCAATATGGGGGGAAGAGCGGCTCGTTTTCATATTGCCGCTCAATGGCAATATCCGCCTGGTGTCTGGCAATGTTGGCGGCCAGACGGCCGAAATCGGACACCAGCCAGAAGCGGATGCTGATGCGCGCGGCATTGGGCGCAAGGCCCAGGATGAAAAAACGCACGTCAGGGTCAATATCG
Organism: Desulfovibrio sp.; assembly: GCA_031255035.1. GTDB lineage: Bacteria > Desulfobacterota > Desulfovibrionia > Desulfovibrionales > Desulfovibrionaceae > Frigididesulfovibrio. The sequence continues at coordinate 4,160 of JAIRTI010000155.1, read as the reverse complement.
GGCAGGGCCTTTTCAATGGGAACGCCCTTCACAAGTTCGCCCAGCAGCGCTTCCACCTGACCGGCGGCAGTTGTTTCCGGCACGCTTTCGCCGTCTTCCCGCTTTTCCGCGTAGGCCCTGGCGTCAAGCAGTTCCAGAAACAAATCTTCGGCGCGGCTTGTCGTTTCCGCCCAAAAAACCGTGCTGGCGTCGCCAACCTGTATGCAGCGTCTGTTGTCTCTGTTCAGCAAATAGTTAAGGGCGGAGGTATATGCAGTGGCCGCTTTTTCGCAAACCGGGGCGTTAAAGCTCTGCTCCTTGCCGTAGGATATGAAAGCGGAAGCATTAAAAGACACTATGGACGCGCCGGTGCTTTGGCCGCCCCACACCCCCTTGATGGAAGAGTGCAGGCGGGCAATGGGGCCGTATTCTCCGGAAACAAGGCAACGGCCCGTGACTACTTCATCGCCGGAAGGCTTTGAAATATCCGGATCATCATGGATAAAATCCCCTGTTTCCTCCCACATGAACACGCAATTGTCGCCCCGCATTTCTTGCGGGTCAATGTCGGTCAAGTCGTCAAAGTCCGCCGGGTTCCAGGCTTCAAGAAAGGCAATAACGGCCAGAAGGCCGGGCTGCGGATTGTCTTGCGCCGCCTTGGCATGCAACTCCTTGAAAGCGGCAAAGCAACTGGCCGTGCGCTCGGCCTTGCCCTTGCCGTCAACGCCGAGCACATAGCCGGTATTATCCCACAGGAAATTGGGGGCAACATTGGAAGCCCGCTTGACAGCAGCGGGCACGGACATGAGCCGGGGCCGCAATTTTTTATCGGCCTTCACGCGCAAATCAAGAACGCCGGCCAGGGCGCCGTCCGGGTTCAGCGACAGGGCGTAGGATATCTTTTCCGTGCTGAAGCCCGGCCTTGGCATGCCGCTTTGCGGGTCTTTAATCATGCGCGCATAATAGTTGCAGAGTGATTGCAGGATCATTGCGCCTCCTTGAAGGCCCCTGCCACGTCAATGATTCCGTCCTTCATGCGTGGCCGGTAAAACAGCGGCGTCATGTCGCGGTCAAAATCAAGGTCATAGAGCATCCAGCCAAGGTCTTTTTCACCGCTCAACTCGGAAGCGGGCAGCGGCTCATTGTGCGCAAGAAGCGAAAAACGGGCCGCGAACTCGCGGCAGCCCAGGCAGGGCTGGTGGAAGCACTGGCCCTTTGAAGCGCGGCGGTTAAAGATATCCAGATGCTTGCCGGGGTTGTCGCTCTCTCCGGCTTTTTCTGTGAGCTCAAAGTGGGCCTTGATAACATAGGCCACGTCGCGCAAAACCAGCGAGGCCCGCTGCTGCCTGGCCTCTTCAATAAAGCATTGGGGCGCGTCACGCCCTTTCATGGCCGTCGTGATGTTGCTCACAGGCAGCTTGTGGGCCACCTCGTTGCGCCGCATCGAAGCAAAACGGATGGGCCGCAGCACGTGGATGGCGTCCACAACCCAGCGGATGGCCGGCTTCCAGTGAATGGCCTCCAAAATGCCGCGCGCGGCCGAGGGCGTTATCACGTCATAACTGACCCGTTCCACTTTCATCTCCGGCCTGGTGAACAGGGCGTATTCCCCTTCAACCCGCAATCTTACCCCATGGGACATGGACATCCTCCTTTGCGTCGGGGTGAAAAGCAAAAACTCACAAAATATTCCGCTCCGCCTCCCTGAATTCGGGATTGTCAGAAACAAGGCCCATATCCTCGCTGTAGCCGGTGGCGCCGCAAAGCACCTTGAGCCCGTATGGCCTTATTTCGCGCAGAGCAAGCCTGGGCAGCATATTCTTATAAACCTGCACGGTAAAGTTTTGCAGTTGGCGCAAAATATGACGCCGTTCATCCCGCCCCGGCCTCTCTTCGCTGTCCGGCTTTTCTTCAAGGCGGGCCAGCAAGGGCAGGGCTTCATCACACTCCACCACAACCGGCTCCATGGTGTTTTCGATAAAGCGAAAGGCCTCGGCAACGGCTGAAAAAGGCATGGCCGGCGCTTTGCGCAAAAGCTCATCGGTCATTGCCCCTTTGAGCATGCCCAGTATGCCCGGCTCGTCCAGCGATTCCAATTTGTAAAGGCGTGTAAAATAGGCCTCAATGGCGGCCGGGCAGAGCGGGTCATCAAATTTGCCGCCCACCGAAGCCGCCGCCCTGGCCCGCCGCCTGAGAAAGGGCATTCCGGGCGGCGCGCCTTGAATGGAAAAAACAATTACCCGGCCGTTTTTTGCCAGCAGGCCTTCCCGGTTGCAGCGCCCGGCCGCCTGGGCCACGGAATCAAGGCCGGTTTGTTCGCGCAGAACAAGGGGAAAATCAATATCCACCCCGGCTTCCACAAGGCTTGTGCTGACAACGCGGCAGGCTTTTCCCTCTTTAAGGCGCGCATGTATTTCTTCAAGCTTGCGGCGGCGGTGGGCCGGGTACATGAGGGCGCTCAAATGAAAGTTGCCTTCGTCCTGGCCCAGGATTTCATACAGCTCCCGGCAGCGCCCCCTGGTGTTGACAATGGCCAGACACTGATGCCGGCCTGCCAGCATTTCGGCAACCGCCTCAAGGCTAAGGGTTCCGGCCTGCTCGATATCCACCCGTTTGAAAAGCTCAAAAATGGCGGGAAGGCGCTCGGGCGTGATGATGTCTGTTACTTCGCCCGGCTCAAAGCCCGCATAGAGATTGTCCGTGCGAAACAGGGCGGGCTGGGTGGCCGTGCAGAGCACCAGGCTTGCCCCATAGCCGCGCGCAAGCTCGCGCAGGGCCATGACGCAGGGGTTCAGGAGTTCGGTCGGCAGCATCTGGGCTTCGTCCAGAATGATGACGCTGTTGGCAATATTGTGCAACTTGCGACACCTGGAGGGTTGCCGGGCAAAAAGCGATTCGAAAAACTGCACGGCTGTGGTGACAATAAGCGCGGCATCCCAGTTTTCCGTTGCCAGGCGCAAATCAGTTGCCCGGTCCGCGTCCGTCGCCTGTTCCGTCGCCGGCTCCGTAACCGAGGAATGGTGCTCAAGCACGGCCTCCTGTCCAAGGGGCCCCAGAGCCTTGCGAAAGGCGGCCGCGTTCTGCTCAATGATGCTGACAAAGGGGATGACGTAGATGATTTTGTCATGCCCGTGGCTAAGGGCGTGCTTTAAGGCAAAGGCCAGGGAAGAAAAGGTTTTGCCGCCGCCGGTGGGCACGGCAAGGGTGAAGCAGCCGCGCGGTTTTTGTCCGGCCCTTTGGCACAGATCAAGGATTTCCTGGCGGCAGGCGAAAATGGCTTCATTGCCTTTGTTGTTGGCGGCAAGCGTATTCCGCGCAAAGGCGGAAAACTCGCGGTACATATCCTTGAGCAGCGGGCGCCTGGGCCGCCGGGCAAAGCGTTCCGGGTCGCAAAAGCGCTCCGTATCCAGCCAGTCCGCGTCAACCAGGCAGGAAAAAAGCATGCGGATGAAAAAGGCCGAAGCAAAGCCCCGTTCGTTTTGCGGGGCGTCGGTGATCTGAAAAGGCAGGGTCTGTGGCCGTATCGGTTCGCCCGGCAAGGCTTCGGGCCAGCGCGAATAATCCTCCACCTTGCGCTCGCGGCGGTCGCGCAGGGTAATGCCGCCATGTGCGCCTATTACTCCGCCATCCGGCAGGCCGCCGTGGTGGCCCATAATGGCAAAGGCCGCCAGAGAGGCCCCGAAATCGCCAAGCTCCGCCAGCAAGTCAAAGGCAAGCTGCCCTCCCGCTGTCGCGTGGTCAACGCTTTTGCCGCCGCAAAGGCGCTTTTGAAAGGCCTGACTCGCCTTGCCGACATCATGAAAGCGGCCGCAAAAATCCCCCCAGTCTCCAGCGTCAAAGCTGCGCGCGAAGCTGGCGGCAAGATTAGCTGTTTCCGCGAGATGAGCGCCAAGGCCCTGCCAGGTTTCAGGCGCCCCCGGCGTGGAATGGGCGTAAAGCCTCAGGAGAGAATGCGGGCCGTGCGTCACGTGCGTCAAGGCGGCTCCTTTGTTTTGCGGACAAGGTGTGCGCCGGCGAAAGGGACAACAGGGGAGTGGCAAGACGATATATGTGTTATCAATTTTCTTAAAGCGGGCCTGGCAGGTTTCGCAATTCTGATTTTGTCGAAGCCAATTTGATCGCATGTGGGCTCTGCCCACACCCGCCAGGACCTTGCCGGCCCTGGACCCGGCGAATGGGTG
>JAIRTI010000084.1 GCA_031255035.1 Desulfovibrio sp. | reverse complement strand
GAAGGCTACGGTCTGAACATGCCCGCCATTTCCGGCCTGGCGGAGAAAGGCGCCGATATCCTGCTGACCGTGGACTGCGGCATTTCGGACATTGAAGCCGTTGTCCACGCCAAAGCCCTGGGGCTTGGCGTTGTCATTACCGATCATCACCTTCCCGGAGAAACGCTGCCGCCGGCCGACGGTCTGGTCAATCCGCGTCTGTCCGACTGTCCCTGCCCTGCCCTGGCCGGCGTAGGCGTCGCCTTCTTTCTGGCCGCGGCGATCAATGCCGCGCTTTGCAAAGCCGGGCGAACAAAAATGGACATTCGCTCCCTTCTGGACCTCGTCGCCCTGGGCACCCTGGCCGATGTTGTGGACCTCAACGGGCAGAACCGCATTCTTGTCAAAAACGGCCTCCTGAAAATAGCCCAGGCCGGCCGCGTCGGCGTGGCCGCGTTGAAGGCGGCGTGCAATTTCTCCCCCACGGCGGACCTTGGCGCCGGACAGGTGGTCTTCACCCTGGCGCCGCGCATTAATGCCGCCGGCCGGCTCGGCTCAAGCGCCATCGCCCTCGAACTGCTGCTGACCAACGACAGACAACGGGCGGCCGAACTCGCGGCGGAGCTTTCCCGGCTCAATGCCGAACGGCGCGAGGAAGAGGAGCGCATCCTGGCCGAAGCCATGCTCGAAGCCGACGCTCAGGTCGCCAAAGGGATGATGGGCCTGGTTTTGTACGCCGCCGACTGGCACCCCGGCATTATCGGCATCGTCGCCTCCCGCGTGGTGGAACGATTGCACAGACCGGCCGTGGTGCTCTGCTCGACCGGCGTTTTTTTAAAGGGGTCCGGACGCAGCGTCTCCGGCTTTAATCTGCATGGCGCCTTTCAGGCCTGCGCCGATCTGTTCCTGGGCTTTGGCGGCCACAAAATGGCGGCAGGCCTGAGTTTGGCGAGCGAACGCCTGGCCGAGTTCAAGGTTCGCTTCAATGCCCTTGCCGCCAACGCCCTCGGCAAGTCCCCCTCCGAGGCGGAATGCCGTCTTGACGGCGAACTCGACTTTGCGCAGGCGGACTTCCATCTGCTCAAAGAGCTTGAAATGCTCCAGCCTTTCGGCATGGGCAACGCCGAACCGGTTTTTGCCTCCCCTCCCGTGCGCGTCAAAAACATGCGCGCCCGGCCCGGTTTTCTGATGCTGGAACTTGAAGACGAGGAGCACCGCCGCACCCTCTGCGCCAAGGCCTGGCGCCAGCTTGCCGACATGCCGGCAGGACTCAAGGGAAAGCGCATCCGCATCGCCTTCACGCCGCGCATCGACCGCTACAACGGAGCGGCCACGGTCGAGCTGCGCCTTAAAGACTGGAAAGAATCGTAGGCCCTGCCCGCGCCCGCCAGGCCCTGGCCGGCCCCATACCAGGCGAACGGGCCAGACGAACGGGCCAGGCGAGTGGACCAGAAGAACGGGCCAGGCGAGTGGACCAGGAGAATGGATCGGGTAAGCCCGCAAAAAAGCTCATGATGAGAATTGCTGTCTCTTGAAGAATATCATTGACCATAACATAAGAGAGGGCCTATAAGAAGAATACTACATCTTCCCGATTGCGGGCATACAGGAGAAATACCATGGCTGAAAAACTTGAACTCTACAAATGTAAACTCTGCGCCAATCTTGTTGAAGTGATGCAGGGCGGTGCCGGCGAACTCGTCTGTTGCGGCCGGCCCATGGAACTGATGAAAGAAGGCGTCACCGACGCCGCCAAGGAAAAACACATGCCCGTGATTGAAAAAACAGGCAACGGGTACAAGGTCAAGGTCGGCGCTGTGCCCCACCCCATGGAAGAAAAGCACTGGATCCAGTGGGTCGAGCTTGTGGCTGACGGCGTGTCCTACACCCGTTTTTTGAAGCCCGGCGACGCGCCGGAAGCTGCATTTTGCATCGCTGAGACCAAAAATGTTGTGGCGCGCGAATATTGCAACCTGCACGGCCACTGGAAGGCCGAAGCCTGAGGAAACACGGATTTAATATTTTGTGTGTGGAGTGTGGGCAACGACCGGGAAGTGCTGTTTTTCGTTCTGGCCAGGCGCAAGGCTTTTTTGAAGGGGGACTGGACTCTTCGGTCCTGCTTCCCTTCAAAAAAGCCGCGGCAACGACGCCAAAACCAAAAATCAGCGCTTCCCTGACACAGAAAAAGAACAGGAGGGTCCATCAGTATGGAATCATATGAGTGCAAACTCTGCGGCTATGTCTATAACCCCGCCGACGGCGACCCGGACCAGGGCGTCGCTCACGGGACCGCGTTTGCGGATCTGCCCGCCGGCTGGGTTTGCCCGATCTGCGGCGCCGGCAAAGACGATTTTGAAAAAGTGTAACGCAAAAACAGTGTAAGTTCTTTCGCTTATACGCTAAGGGCTCCCACGGTCGCCAAGGCCGGCAGGGAGCCTTTCCGTATAAATGTCGAGGATGCATGCCATGAAATCGTTGGAAATAAAGAAAGATATCTTTTGGGTTGGGGCCGTTGATTACGCCTCCCGTGATTTTCACGGATACTCGCTCTCGCCTCAGGGGACCACGTATAACGCCTATGTGGTCAGGGACGAGAAGAACGTCCTTTTTGACACGGTGAAGCACGAATTCACGGGCACGCTGGTCTGCCGTCTGAGCAAGCTCATGAAGCCCGAAGATATCGACTACATTGTGGTCAACCATGTGGAATTAGACCATTCGGGCGCGCTTCCGCGCATGATTGAACTCTGCAAGCCCGAGGCGGTCCTGTGTTCGCCCAAAGGCAAGTCGGCCATTGAGGCGCATTTTCCCGGATGGGAGGCCTGGCCTTTGAAGGTGGTCAAGAGCGGCGACAGCGTCAGCATCGGCAAGCGGTCGATCAGATTTCTCGAAACGCCCATGCTGCACTGGCCTGACAGCATGTTTTCCCACATTCCCGAAGACAGGCTGCTTATCAGCAATGACGCCTTCGGCCAGAATATCGCGTCCTCGGAACGCTTCGCCGATGAAATCGATCCGGCCGTCGTCGATCACGCCATGACCGAATACTACCACAACATCGTGCTGCCGTATTCCCCTCAGGTGCTCAAGGTTCTCGGCCAGATTGAGGAAATGAAGCTTGAGGTCGACATGATTGCCCCTGACCACGGGCTGATTTTCCGGGGCAAAGACGCCGTGCGCTCCTGCCTTGAAACCTACAGGCGGTTCGCGGAACAGAAAACGCAAAAGCGCGCCGTCATCGTTTACGACACCATGTGGCACAGCACGCGGAAAATGGCCCACGCCATTGCCGAAGGCCTGAACGACGCCGGTGTGCCTTCGCGCATCATGGATATGAAGGATAACCATCACAGCGCCGTTATGACCGAACTCGCCCGCTGCGGTCTGGTCATTGTCGGTTCGCCCACCCACAACAACGGGATCATGCCCTTTGTGTCGGCCATGCTCACCTACATGAAAGGCCTGCGCCCCAAGAACCGCCTGGCCGGCGCTTTCGGCTCGTACGGCTGGTCCGGCGAATGCGTGAAAATCCTGTCCGAAGCCCTGCAAGGCATGGGTTTTGATATGCCGGTTGACCCCGTCAGGCATCGCTGCGTGCCCACCCACGAAACCCTGGGCGCGTGCCACGCCATGGGCAAGGCCCTGGCCGAGGCGCTTATTGCCAGGTGCGATGAAGGGTAAAGGGCGTCAGATATCGTCACAGGCACTGGTTTTGCGTCCATTGCCTGTGGCGATACCAAGGATATCCGCCGGAAAACCCCATTACCACCCCTTTACCTGGCCTCAAAAATAGTCTACTGTTGTGCCCGATGGCGCATTTTTCATAACGGCTCATGGTATATAGAAAAAATTTAAAATTTCCCTTATAGG
>JAIRTI010000061.1 GCA_031255035.1 Desulfovibrio sp. | reverse complement strand
GAGGGGTCCAGGGGAAATCATTTCCCCTGGTGGGGTCCGGGGCAAAGCCCCGGCCGCCGGAGGCATTGTATTGCAAAGTCACTGCGCGCTGGAGTCCTTGGGGATAAAAAAGCGCAGGCGCAAGGAGTTGGCGACCACCGAGACCGAACTCATGGCCATGGCCGCGCCGGCGAGCATGGGCGAGAGCACCGGGCCTCCGAACAGGTGAAGCGCGCCGGCGGCTAACGGAATGCCGACAATATTGTAGGCGAAGGCCCAGAACAGATTTTCCCGGATATTGCGCATGACCGCCCGGCCGAGGGCCAGGGCCGTGACGCTGGCCTCGACGCCGTTGCGCATAAGCACCACATCTCCGGTTTCCACGGCCACGTCGATGCCGCTTTTCATGGCAAAGCCCACATCGGCGCGGGCCAAGGCCGGGGCGTCGTTGATGCCGTCGCCGACCATGCCCACGATGCGCCCCTGCCGCTGCATCAGCGTCACCGACTGCTCCTTGCCTTCGGGCAGCACCCCGGCAATCACATTCCCGATGCCGGCCTGCGCGGCCACGGCCTTGGCCGTCACCACGTTGTCGCCGGTGAGCATGACGCAGGAAACGCCCATGGCCTCCAGCCTGGAGACGGTTCGCGCGGCCTCGGCGCGCAACGGATCGGCAATGGCGAAAACGGCGGCCGGGCGGCCGTCTTTGAGGAGCACCACCGGGGTTCTGCCAAGCCGGGATTGCACGGCAAGCGCCTCCTCAAGAACCGCCGGCGGCACGGGGCATTGCCCTTCCCCGGAAGCGCCCCGCCCGGCCGCCTGGCAATCTCCGGCAAGATGTGCTCCGGCAAAGGCGGCGTTACCCACGGCCACATGCGCCGAAGTCTCGCCTTCCCGCACCAGGCCGGACACGCCTTTGCCCGGCGAGGCCAGAAAGCGCTCGACCGGCAAAAGGGCGATCTTGCGTTCTTCGGCGGCGTTCACCAGGGCTTTTGCCAGCGGATGCTCGGACGTGCGCTCAAGGGAGGCGGCCAGGGCCAGCAACGCATCGTCAGCGCCGGGGTCCGTGCGGTCCGTAAGGACAACCGTGTCCACAAGGGCGGGCCGCCCTTCTGTGAGGGTGCCGGTTTTGTCGAAAATCATGGTGTTGATCCGCGAGGTCTGTTCCAGGGCCGCGCCGTTTTTGAAGAGCACCCCGAGTTGCGCGCCCCTGCCGGCGCCGACCATGATGGCCATGGGCGTGGCCAGACCCATGGCGCACGGGCAGGCGATGACCATGACCGAGACGAAGATGCGCAGGGCGAACGACCCCGAATCGCCGAAAATCCACCAGGCCGCTCCGGAAAAAACGGCTATGACCATGACCGCCGGCACAAAGTAATAGCTGACCCTGTCCGCCATGCCGGCGATGGGGGCTTTGCTGCCCTGGGCGTCCTGCACGAGCCTGACGATGCGCGCGAGCACGGTGTCCGCGCCCACGCGCGTGGCCCGCATGAACAGGGCCCCCTGCCCGTTCATGGAACCGCCGGCGAGCCCGTCCCCGACCTTCTTTTCGACCGGCATGCTCTCGCCGGTCAGCATGGATTCATCCACGTGAGACTGCCCTTCCAGCACTTCGCCGTCAACAGGCACACGCGATCCCGGCTTGACCAGGAGCCTGTCGCCCACGGCCACCCGGTCCAGGGACACCTCTTCATACGTCCCCTGCTCCGTCACCCGGACCGCGCTTTCCGGGGCCAGGTCCAGCAGGCTTTTCAGGGCTTCCGACGTTCTGAGGCGCGAGCGGGACTCAAGATATTTCCCAAGAGAAACAAGGGCGATGACCACGGCGGCCGACTCGTAGTAGAGGTCAACGCCATGGGCGGCGTGGCCGGCGCCGAAAAGCATGTCCAGTATCCCCGGCGCGGAGTCCGCCGAGGGCCTGTGCCCCGGTGCCGGCGGGAAAAAAGCCGCTCCGGTGTTCCACAGACTGAACAGAAAGGCCGCCCCGGCGCCCAGGGCCACCAGGGAGTCCATATTCGGACCGCCGCGTAAAAGGGCCGGGATGCCCTGAATAAAAAACCGGCGGCCCGACCAGATCACGGGCAGGCACAGCGCCAGTTGCGCCACGGCAAAAACAAAGGGATGACGCCGGGGCGAGAGAACGTCTGGCAGCGGCATGCCGGCCATCTCACCCATGGACAGCGCCAGCAGGGGCAGCGCAAAGGCAAAGGCCGGAATCAGATCGCGTCCGCGTTCGGCCAGATCCGCCTGCTGATCTTTGTTGCGTTTTTCCCAGCGGGCAGCGGCTTCGGAAACGCCGCCGCTGCCGGGGGCGCTCAACAATTCGGCGCTGAACCCCAGGTGAGGGATGGCCGCCAGAACTTCCGCCAGCGTTTTCCGGACGTCCGCGCCCGGCTCAAGTTCCACCCTGGCCGTATTGGACGCCAGACTGACCGAAACCTGCCGGACGCCCGGCAGGGCGGCCACCACGCGTTCGATGCGGGACGAACAGGCCGCGCAATGCATGCCGCTGACGGCAAAATCCAGTGCTTGTTTTTTCATGTCGGGACGCACAGGGGAACAGAACTCAGACGGCTTCAAAACCGATGGCGTTCACCGCCTTTTTCACGCTGTCCACGGAAACGGGCGCGGACGCGTCGGCGTCGGACCAGCGCACTTCACCTTTTTGCAGATCCACTTCGACACCGGCAGCGCCAGGAATTTCGGCAACGGCTTCGGTGACGGACTTCTTGCAATGTTCGCAACGCATCCCATTCACTTTAACGGCAGGCATGATCGCTCCTTGGTACTTGGTTCATGAAAGGCAATGCCTCCGGCGGCCAAAGGGGCGCTGCCCCTTTGGAATCCCCGCCAGGGGAAATGATTTCCCCTGGACCCCTCAGTTTGGGTTCCGGCCGCGCATAGCGACAGGACGCGCATTCCCCTGTACATTCCGTTGATGAATGTGTCCAACATTATGAAGACTTCTATGTGCTGCCTGCATCGGTTAAATTAACTTGTTATCGACAGCAATCTCAAGTGGAAAAGTAATTCTCCAGCAATTCTAATTTTGTCGAAGCCAATTTGATCGCATGTGGGCTCTGCCCACAGCGCCAGGCCGCCGGCCCCAGCTTCGTAC
>JAIRTI010000022.1 GCA_031255035.1 Desulfovibrio sp. | reverse complement strand
AGTGCTGCCCTGTTGATACGCGCAGCCGGAACCCAAACTGAGGGGGTCCGGGGGAAATCATTTCCCCCGGCGGGGTCCGGGGCAGCGCCCCGGCCGCCGGAGGCATCGCCTTTCACAGTCGGCAAATGGGGGGCCGCAAAAAGCTCATAATGAGAATTGCTGTTCCTGGGCTTTTTTTCTGGACCTGACACCATCTTCAGGATAAAGTTTTTTTGTAAATGAGATAGTTGCGTTCTTCTCAAAGGCGGCTCGATCTCGCGTCAAAGGAGAGCGTCAAAGGAGAGCGTCAAAGGAGCGTCGGATGCGCCTTCCGCTGTCTCAGTATGAGAAAAACGCTTCGGGCTCTCTCCGTCTGTGTTCAGTGCGTTCGGGCGTAACGCCCACAAGGCATAGGCCGTCACCTTCTTGTCAGCTCTCAGGCATGGAGCAACTGATGAACAAAAGCGAACTGATTAAAACTCTGGCCGACGAAAACGCCATTTCGGTCGACGAGTCGACTGTCGTGGTCAACACCTTTTTCGACAGCGTCAAAAAAGCCTTGCTGGAAAACCGCCGCGTTGAAATTCGCGGTCTCGGCAGTTTCAAGATCAAGGAATACCAGGGCTACTCCGGCCGCAATCCCAAAACCGGCGAAGTAGTCTCTGTCGCGCCCAAAAAACTGCCCTTTTTCCGCGCCGGCAAAGAACTGAAAGAATACATCAACTCTTGAGCGCCCGCATGTTCTGTCCAAGCCCAGGCGCGTTCCTTTTTCTTGCGCGCGCGGCGCTGTTGCTGTTCACCCTGGCGGCGGCGCCCGTCTTTGCTTTCGCCTCGGACGACACCAGGATGAATGCCCCGGCCGAGGAGGACATCTTTGCCGCCACGCCGTCATCATCCGCCAATGCGCTCCTGACCATCCTGTACAGCGCCTGCACCTTCGGGGAACTGCATCCCTGTCCGACCTGAGGGCAAAGCTCCTACGGAGGGCTGGCCCGGCGGGCCGGCTATATCAAGGCTCTCAGGGCGAAAGGCGCGCCCCTCCTGGTTGTTTCAGGCCCCTATGAATTTCTGGCGGACGACCCGCGGTTGTACGGGCATTTTGCCGAAAGCGAAAAAAAGGACGGCCTGCCCCCGGCCGGCGAGGCCAAAGTGGCCCTTGCCGCCTATTCCCTTCTGGGGGTCGATGCCGGCTGGCTTTCGCCCAAGGCGGATCGCTGGTTCAGAACAGGCGCCGGAGGCATTCCCGGCGGATTCACCCTGGTGGGCGCCAAAACTGTCAGCCGCGTCATCCCCACCCCGGCCGGGGACATCGGCCTGGTTTTTTTCCCCCAGGCGGCGACTCCCGGCAAAGCCCCGAGCCAGGAGCAGGAACAAGCGGCGCTTGCCGCCGGCAAAGCCTTGCGCAAACGTTGCGCGCTGGTTCTGGGCGTCAGCCCGTGGGGCTATATGGGTGAGCGCAACTTCCTGCCCAAGGCCATCGGCGTCTACGGGGTCATTCTCGGGGGCGGCGAGGGCGTGGGCTTCGGCTTCGCCGTGCCGGCCGACGCCAAGGAAATCCTCTGGCTCAGGCCCGACAGCCAGGGACGGGCGATCAACCGTCTTGATCTGCTCACCCTGCCGAAACAAGGGGAAGCCCTACGATGGACAAAGGGAAACACCTTTGAGGCGGACCTGGAATTTCTGGATGACGCCGTTCCCTCGGACCCGGCCATGGCGACCATCGTGGGCAAGCCCTCTGAATAAAATACCTGCAAACACATAACAAATTATTTTAGCATGTTATGAGAACGCCGGGGCGAATTTCTCCGGCGTTCTCCCAGCAATTCTCATTCGTGAAAGGCAATGCCTCCGGCGGCCGGGGCGCTGCCCCGGACCCCGCCGGGGGAAATGATTTCCCCCGGACCCCCTCAGTTTGGTTCCAACTGCACATAGCAATAGGGCACAACTTCAGCCACCCAATCGCCGGGTCCAGGGCCGGCAAGGTCCTGGCGGGTGTGGGCAGAGCCCACATGCGATCAAATTGGCTTCGACAAAATTCAGAATTGCTGCCGCCGGGCAAAAGACTGTCGCGGCAAAAGACTTGACATCTCCTGAATTCCGGGGTAGAGGCCCGAGTGTTCAGCGGGCAAGGCGGCCGTTCGCGGCGGCTTTGCCCGACATCCTTAGGGGCCAAGAGGTTCATTGGGGTGGCTTGACGGCCTCCCTTTTTTTTGTCGCTTTGTCCGGCGTCAGAGCATCTTCACATTGAGAATTCTCAATAAGGCGGAAGGCTCGACAGGCGCTTTTTAAGGAACAACGCTCTCAAGGGAACCAGCCCCGGCCGGAAAGGCATGATACGGAAAGACATCAACAATACCCTGGCCGCCCTGGCCGAACCGCTGGCCGCGAGCCTGGGCTTGTGCCTGTGGGGCATCGACGTATCGTTCGGCACGCGCGGCGTGGTGCGTATTTTCGTGGAAGACGCGCGGCTCGCGGCGGCGCCCGATTCCGCATTGCCCGGCGCTTTGGCGGTTGACTCTCCGGCCGCTGACGACGAAAGGCCCGACCCGGCGTTGGAAGCGCGGGTCCATGGCGTATCGATAGATCAATGCGCGTCTCTTTCCCGAATGCTGGGGTTGAGCCTTGACGTCGAGGATATCATGCCCGGCGCCTACGTGCTGGAAATATCCTCCCCTGGCCTGGATCGGCGTTTTTTTACCGCCGGGCAACTGGCCGGGGCCAAAGGGCGGCTCGTTGACGTCTCGTTGACGGACGCGCCCGAGGGCTGGCCGGAGCGCCTCAGGTTTCAGGGCCGGCTGGAGAGCGCCGCGCTTGCGGATGACGGCGGCGCGTTCGGTCTGCGCCTTGACGAAAGCGACGGCGGCGGGCTTGTTCCTTTTCATTTCAGCGACGTGAAAAAGGCCCGTCAGATGTATCTGCCGCCGGAAAAAACCAAGCCCGGCAAAGGTTCGAAGCCCGGCGCCGCGCCCAAAGCCGCTCAGGAATCCGGACGGAAACCGGGCAAGGGCGCCGCGAAAAAGTCAGTCAACGAGAAGGTCGCCCCCCACCGGGACGGCGACGCCGAATAACGAATGCACGGGGCGGCTCAACACCGCCGGCAACGAAACATAAAAGACCGTGCGCGCGGGGGGCCGCGCCCCCATCCATTGCCGGGGCATGCCCGGCCCACGGCCCGGCCCACAGTAAGAAGCGGAGGATCTATGAGCCTGGAGTTGAAAAAAGCCATTGATCAGATCAGCAAGGACAGAGGCCTGGACCGGGCCATGCTTGTTGAGACCCTGGAAGAAGCCGTACGCACCTCCGTACTGCGCAAATATGGCGAAGACATCGACGTCGAGGTCACCTTTAACGAGGAGACCGGCGATCTGGACGTCTTCCAGTTCAAGATCGTGGTGAACAAGGTTGAAGACGAAAGCTCCCAGATAGCTCTGAAAGAAGCCGTGCAGCACGACCCGAGCGTGCAGCTGGACGACGAAATGGGCTTTCGCCTGAATGTTGAAAATCTCGGCCGCATCGCGGCCCAGTCCGCCAAGCAGGTTATCATCCAGCGCATGCGCGACGCCGAGCAGGGCATTATTTATGAGGAATACAAGGATCGCATCAATGAAATCGCCTCGGGCATTGTCCAGCGTCGGGACAAGGCCGGCTGGATCATCAACCTCGGCCGCACCGAAGCCCTTCTGCCCAAGGAAGAGCAGATCCCCCGCGAGCACTACAAACGCGGGGACCGGGTCCAGGCCCTGATTATCGAGGTGCGCAAGGAAGGGCGCGGCCCGCAGGTGGTTGTGTCCCGTTCCCACCGCGACTACATGGCCGCCCTGTTCCGGCGCGAAGTTCCCGAAGTTGATGACGGCGTCGTCCAGATCATGGGCGTGGCCCGCGACCCCGGCAGCCGGGCCAAAGTAGCGGTCATGAGCCGCGACCGCGATGTTGACCCGGTGGGCGCCTGCGTCGGCGTGCGCGGCTCCCGCATACAGAATATCGTGCAGGAACTGCGGGGCGAGCGTATCGATATCGTCGTCTGGAGTCAGGATATCGCTACCTATGCCCGCAACGCCCTCTCCCCGGCTGTGCTGACCCGCATTGTGGTTGATGACAGCGAGGGCCTGCTTGAAGTCATCGTGCCGGACGACCAGTTGACCAACGCCATTGGCCGTAAAGGCCAGAACGTGAAGCTGGCCGCCAAGCTTTTGGGCTGGAAAATCGATATCTACACCGAAACCCGGTACAATGAGGCCAATGCCATCGGCCAGGGCCTGGAACAACTGGCGAGCGTGGCCGAAGTGCCGCTTGAAAGCTTTGTGGCCGC
>JAIRTI010000286.1 GCA_031255035.1 Desulfovibrio sp. | reverse complement strand
TATCGGCCGGGATTTCCGCCTGGGAAATCACGGGCACGGAGGGCAGAAAGCGCATGACCAACTGGGCCAGGTGCGGCCTGGTGACCGGCGCGCACAGCACCACGGGCTGGCCGTCGGTGTTCACCGCCGACTCCACGGTCTGGTTGATGCGCTGCATGAGGCGCTGGGCAAGGCCGGGGGACAGGGCGAGGTAGGCGCCGTTATCCGTCTGGCGCAGAGCTTCCTGGATGGCCTGCTCCGCGCCCGGATCCAGAGTGATGATCGGCAGCGTTCCCCGGCTGTCGAGGTAGGGCTTGACGATGGTGCGCGAGAGGCGCTCGCGCACGTATTCCGTCAGCACTTCGGAGTTCTTCACGGTCATGCCGTTGTCGGCCAGGGTTTCCACGATGGTCAGGAGGTCGCGGATGGAAACGTTTTCCCTGATAAGATTTTGCAGCACTTTTTGCACGACGCCCAGGGACAGGGCGCCGGGCACCAGGTCTTCGACGGCCTTGGGCGCGGTCTTGGAAAGGTTGTCCAGAAGGCTCTGGGTTTCCTGCCGGCCCAGGAATTCGGCCAGGTGGCGGCGGAAGACCTCGGTGAGGTGGGTGGCGATGACCGTGGAAGGATCGACCACGGTGTAGCCCGCGAGCATGGCTTCTTCCTTCTGGCTCTCGGGAATCCAGACCGCCGGCAGGTTGAAGGCCGGCTCCCTGGTTTCGATGCCGCTGATGGTATGGCGGGCGTTGCCAGGATCCATGGCCAGGAAGTGGTCCACAAGAATCTCGGCCGAAGCCACTTCATTGCCCTTGATCAACAGGCTGTACTGGCCGGGTTTGAGTTGAAGGTTGTCGCGCAGATGGAGCGAGGGCAGCACCACGCCCATGTCCAGGGCGAACTGGCGGCGGATGGAGCGTATGCGCGAAAGCAGATTGCCGTTCTGGCCCTCATCCACCAGGGGCACAAGGCCGTAGCCCACTTCAAGCTCCAGGGCGTCAAGGGGCAGCAGGGCCTGAACCTCTTCGGGCGTGTCAAGGCCGCCTTCGCCCGGAGCGCCGCCCGGCAGGGACGAGGCCGAGCCTGAAGCGCCAGCGGGCAGGGCTTTGGCGGCCGCGCCGCCGGCGATGCCTCTGGGGCCTCCTACCACGTAGCCGGCGGCGTCCTTGGACTGGCCGGTGGCTCTGGCCAGCAGGAAAAGCGTCAACGCGATGGCCAGGAAGGGCAGGGTGGGCAGGCCGGGTATCAGGGCGAACAACAGCAGCACGCCGGCCACCAGATTCAGGGCCCGTGAATTGTAGGTCAGTTGGCCGATGAATTCCTCGCCCATCTTGGCTTCGGCCGCGGCGCGGGACACGATGATGCCGGCGGCGGTGGAACTGATGATGGAGGGAATGGTCGACACCAGGCCGTCGCCGATGGTCAGCAGGCTGTAAGTTTGCAGGGCGTTCTGCCAGGTCATGTCCTTCTGGAGCACGCCGAGCAGCACGCCGCCGATGACGTTGATGAAAGTGATAAGGAGGCCGGCGTTCACGTCGCCCTGCACGAACTTGCCGGCGCCGTCCATGGCGCCGTAAAAGTCGGCTTCCTTGCGGATGGCCTTGCGCTGGGACGTGGCTTCCTCTTCGGTAATCAGCCCGGAGTTGAGGTCGGCCTCAATGGCCATCTGCTTGCCGGGCATGGCGTCCAGGGTAAAACGGGCCGCCACTTCGGCGATGCGCGTGGTGCCCGAGGTGATGACGATCTTGTTCAGGATGAACAGGATCATGAAAATCACCGCGCCGATGATATAACTGCCGCCCACCACGAATTCGCCGAAGGCCTGAATCACCGAGCCGGCGGCGTCGGTGCCCGTGTCGCCGTTCATGAGAATGAGCCTGGTTGAGGCCACGTTCAAGCCGAGGCGCAACAGCGTCGTCACCAGCAGAAGCGAGGGAAAAATCGAGAATTCCAGAGGCGAGAGCATGAACATGGAGGTGATCAGAACAATGAGCGAAAGCGAAATGGAAATGCAGAGCATGAAGTCAAGAATGATGGTCGGCAGCGGGATGAGCATGACCATCAGGATGACGACGACGCCACCGGCCAGCATTAAGTCGCCCTGGCGGGCGAATCGTTCGTAATTGATTTTGGGAATGGACGGTCCTGCCATATTCCTGACGCCTTATCGCCTGGCGCCGCCAAAATAACGACGGCGCACGGCTTTGTTATCGGTTGCCGGGCCGGCCTCCGGAAGGCCCCCGGCCCTTGGTTTTCCATATCTGGGCGAGAATCGCCGCCACCGCCTGGAAGAGTTCCGCCGGTATCATGTCACCGACTTCGGTCTGCTTATACAAAGCTCGTGCCAACGGCTTGTTTTCCCTGAGCGGCACCTTGTTTTCCCTGGCGATTTCCTTAATCCGCTCGGCAACCCTGTCCGCGCCCATGGCGACCACGATGGGGGCCGGGGCCTCCATAGCGTTGTAGCGCAAGGCAACGGCGATATGCGTCGGGTTGGTGATGACCACATCGGCCTTGGGCACTTGCTGCATCATCCGCTGGACCGACATTTTCATCATCTTCTGGCGGATCTTGGCTTTGATCTTCTCGTCGCCCTCCATCTGCTTGCGTTCGTCCTTGATTTCGGCCTTGGTCATCTTGAGGTTTTGCGCATAGTCCCAGCGGGTGTACCAAAGGTCGACCATGGCGATGATGAACATGGGAATAAGGGCGTATTTCACCATGGTGGCGGCCAGCGTCAGAATGTAGATGGCGATGCCTTCGGGCTCCTGATAGTACAGGGTGGGGAACACGACGATTTCCGCCCGCAAGGCCATAAGCGGCGCGATACCGATGAAGATGGCCATGAGCAGGCTTTTGCCGAGCCTTATGAAGGTCTGGGCCGATATGAACATGCGCTTGAGGCCGTTGATCGGGTTGAATTTGCTCAGCTTCGGCTTGAAAACCTTGGTCGTCCAGAGTTTGCCCACCTGCAGGCGGATGCAGATAAAAACCAGCGCCCCGACAAGCAGGATGACCGGCAGCGCCATTTTGGCCAAAGCCACGGAAAGGCTGAAGCCCAGTTCGCCGATATTGGCCGCGTTCAGGCTGTAATTGGGGGCTTCGCTGAGAAAATGCCGGAACATGTTCATGAGTTCGTTGCCGATATAGCCGAGCCAGGCGCTGAGCCCGATAAGGCCCGCCAGAATGGAGATGGCCTTGGGCACCTCCTGCGATTTGGCGACGTTGCCTTCGCCCCTGGCTTTGTTGATGCGCTTCGGAGTCGCCTGTTCTGTTTTTGACGGGTCGCGGGCCATGCTCAGCGGCCTCCCCCGGCCACGCCCATAACCCGGTCAAACATGGGTCCCATGGTGACGATGACCTCTTCCATATGAATGGCCAGAGTGGTGAACAGGATGCCGATGAAAAAAAAGCCCACGCCTATTTTGGCCGGAAAGCCCAGGGTGAGCAGGTTCATTTGCGGCGCGGCCCGGCCCATGAGGGCCAGCGTCATTTCAACCATGAACAGCGCGGCGATGACCGGCGCGGCAATGCGGACGGCCAGGGAAAACATGGTCCCGGAAAGAGTAAGGATGTCCCCGGTCAAGGGGCCGGTAACGGTGACGCCCCCAGGCGGGATCAGGGCGAAGGAGTCCGCAAGGGCGCGCAAAAGGTGCAAATGACCGTCAAGGGCCAGAAAGACAAGCAGGGTCACCATATAGAGCACATGCGAGGTGATGCTGACCTGCGCGCCCGAGGCGGGGTCGGCCAGGGTCATCATGGTGAAGCCCATCTGAAAGCCCATGATTTCGCCCCCCACCTGCACCCCGGTAAAGATGAAAGTGACGCATAGCCCGAGCGTGAGCCCGAGCACCAGTTCGGCCAGGATCATGACGGCTACGGCAAAGGGATGGCCGGGCATGAGTTCGCCGGGAAAGGAGAGATGCGGCCAGAGCGCCATGGTCAGCACGAAACACAGGGCGGCTTTGACCTGCGCCGGGATGTAA
>JAIRTI010000284.1 GCA_031255035.1 Desulfovibrio sp. | reverse complement strand
GCCGACGGCCGCCAGCAGGCGCACGGATAGGCCGGAAAGCATCTGCAAGGCCAGAATCAGGCTGAAAAGCCAGACCAGAAAGGCCCCTACCGGGCTCATCCAGCCGACAATGCCGACATAGAGCATGTGCCCGATAATGCCGCCGCCGTGGGAGGAAACATTGCCCGCGCCCGGAGGCAGTATGCCCCTGGCGAAAATCTCCACGTCGCCCAGGTCGCCGGCCGCGCCGGCCAGACAAAGGGAAAGGCCCAGCAGGGCGAAGCCGGTCCAACGCCACCAGGGCCAGGACGACGCGGCCCCGATAACGCGTCTGACGCCGGCAAGGCATAAGAAAGCCGGCACGGCCCAGGACGCCGCGCCGACGATATCCAGAAGCAATCCGGCCAGATAGGCGCCGAAAAGCCCGGCTTTGTTGTGTATCCTGGTCGCGCCGCTGACCACGTGGTTCAGCCAGGGGTCGCGGTTGTCAAAGGTAGCCAGACTGAGTATGACCAACAGGCCGAGAAAAATGGACAGCAAGCCGAGAAGCTCACGCCCCAGCCTGCTGCCGTCCGTGGACAGTCTGGTCCGTTCATTCTGCATTGTCACAATCCGCTTGCCATTCAGGAACCGCCCCGGCGTCCGGAACGAAGCCTATTCGCGGCCGAGATAACTGCCGGAACGCGTATCGACTTTTATTTTGTCGTCGACGTTGATAAACACCGGCACCTGCACCACCAGACCGGTCTCCAGGGTCGCCGGCTTGGTCACGTTGGACACGGTATCGCCCCTGGCGCCCGGTTCGGTGTCGGTCACGGTGAAGACCAGGGACGGCGGCAGTTCGATATCCAGCGGGTCGCCCTTGTACAACAGCACCTGCACCAACTGGCTCTCCTTCAGGTAGCCGGCCTTGCCGTCCGTTGAGCTTTCCTTGACGTGCAACTGTTCGTAGCTGGTCAGATCCATAAAAATCAGGTCTTCGGCTTCGCGGTACAGGTACTGCATTTCCCGGACTTCCAAATCGGGCCGCCCCACTTTTTCACCGGAGCGAAAGGTGATGTCCTGCATCCTTCCGGTCAGGAAATTGCGCAGCTTGGTGCGGACCATGGCCCCGCCCTTGCCGGGTTTGAAGTGCTGGAATTCAACTATTTCGTAGGGCGTGCCTTCGACTTCAATTTTCAGACCTTTTCTGAAATCCGTTGTGGAATACATGAAACCTCCAATAAGATGATGGGCGCGGGTTCAACGCCGGCCGGAAAGATATTCGTGCAGGGCAAGCACCGCCAGGGCGTAGCCCATGAGGCCGAAGCCGCTGATGACGCCCAGGGCGTGCTTCGCCATATGGCTTGAATGGCGGATGTCTTCCCTGGCAAAGACATTGCTGATGTGCACTTCAATAACGGGAATTCCCAGCCACTCCAGGCAGTCGGCAATGGCCAGGCTGGTATGGGTGTAGGCCCCGGCGTTGAGGACGATGCCACGCGCGCCGCCGGCCTTGGCCGCTTCCAGACGGTCGATGATCGCCCCTTCGCCGTTGGATTGGAAAAAAGACAGTTCGACGTCGTTGGCGCGCGCGCCCAGGAGCCGCTCCACCAAAGGAACAACCTCATCCATGCCCTGCCGTCCGTAGACCTCTGGCAGACGTTGTCCGATATGGCCGAGATTGGGACCGTTGATCACCAGAAGGGGAAAGGGGCCGGGCACTGAAGCCCTGGCGGAGACGTCGGATACTGTCATGAAGGCCTCGTACGCTTGTTTGCTATGGCAGGGTCAACCTGTTACTCTCTCGAACACAAGGCTTTTGTCAAGTCTTGACTTTTTCAAGAAATGAAAGGACGTCCCTTGAACGCTCAGGAAGCCCCGCCCCCGCCCCGCCCGGCATTGCGCCTTGAGGCCACAGCCTTTACCAGGGCCCAGCTCATCGGGCCGGAAGCGCCTCAACTGGCCATGGCCGGCCGGTCAAACGTGGGCAAGTCGTCGCTGATCAACGCTCTGGCCGGGCGCAGAGCCCTGGCCAAGGTCAGCGCGACGCCGGGCAAAACCAGAAGCGTCAACTACTACCGTCTGGGCGAGGGCGAAAGCTACCTCGTTGACCTGCCGGGCTATGGTTACGCCAAATGCAGCCAGGCGGAACGCGCCAAATGGGCGGCGCTTCTGGAGCATTACCTTCGCCAAAGCCGGGGGCTCAGGGGTCTCATTCTTTTGCTGGATTCGCGCCTGCCCCCGCAAAGCGCGGACAGGGAACTGCTCGCCTTTGCGGCGTCCCTTCGCCTGGACGTTGTCCCGGTGCTGACCAAGGCGGACAAGTGCAACAAGAAGGAACTGGCGGTCTGCGTCCGGGCCTGGAGCGCCCATGTCGACCCGCAAAGCCTGCTGATCACCTCGGCCGCCGACAAAAAGGGACTTGCGGACCTGTGGGAGGCGATTCTCGCACGGCTGGGGGAAGGCGATCGCTTTTATCCGTCCGCGAAAGGATGAGGGCAAGAGCCGCGTTACCGGGCTGCCGGGCGCGGCCGGCGCAACTGCTGAAGAACGCCGGGCCAGGCCAGCCAGAGCGTGCCGAGCCCGAAGAAAAGCACGTTGGCGAACCAGGCGGCGACGGGCGGCGAAATAAAGCCCTTCTCTCCCATACTGACGCACATGGTGTTGAGGAAATAGTAAAAAAAGGTGATCAGGATGGAAAGCGCCATGGCCTTGTATATATTGTTGGTCTGGCGGGAGACGATAAGAGCCAGAACCCCCATGACGATGATTGAGGCCGCATAGGCCAGCTTGGCGTGCCAGGCGGTTCGCAGGTTTTCCACATTGGATCCGGCCCGCTCAAGACGCGCGATGGTGTCGCCAAGTTCCGTCAAGGAAAGCTGGCTCGGTTTTACGCCCGCCTGGGCGCCCACCTGAAAGGCGTGCAGGTCCTGGCTTATCGGCATATCGTAGCGCTCAAACTTTTCGGCCGCATATCTGGCGGGGATCAGGCGTTCGCCGTCTTCCAGAGTCCAGGTATCGGGCGCGCTGATTCGGAAACTCCTGGCCTTGACGATTTCATCTATGCCGATGCCGCTGCCGTCCAGTACGTAGACGGTGATGTCATCGCCTCTTTGCTTGGCCGGATAGGCCATGTAAATGCGCACGATGCGGTTGGCGTCGGTAAACCAGAGCCCGTATATGCCGCTTTCGTCCATGCTGTTGCCGCGCACGTCCTCCTGCCAGATGCGGGTGGCGACGCTTTCGCCGGCGACGCCGATCACCTGGGCGAACAGCAACTGCATCAGGGCCCAGGCAATGCCGTAAAAAAAGACGAAACGGGTGATGGAATGCGCCGAGACGCCGCCCGAGGCCAGGGCGACCAACTCACGGCTGCGCTCCAGCATGTTCATCTGCACGACCAGCGCGATCAGATACACAGCCGGCAGAATCAGGGAAATGATCGTCGGGATTTTCGCCACAAAGAAAAAAATCAGAGTGAAGGGCCCTACTCCGCTTTCCAGAAACATGTCCAGGCGCTCGAACATATCCGTCAGGATGTACAAACCCGTGCCCACCAGCAAAATGGTAAAAAGCAGAAATATATTCTGGCGGAGGAGATAGCGGGCGAGCAACGTCATGAGGAGCGCCCCTTCGCGGACTTTTGCCGCCGCCGCTCCAGAAAGGCCGAGGCCTGCCGCGTGACGGCCTTTCGCGACTGAATGAAAAAGCGCTCGAACGAGGGCGCCCGTTCTTTGTGGGTCAGATGCAGGCCGATGACGGCCACCAGGGCGAAAAGAACATTGACGAACCACAGGCCGACCATGGGGGACAAGTAGCCGGATTCACTCATGGTCAGGCCCAAGGAATACACGCTGTAGTAAAGCAGAAACATCAGCAGCGCCAGGACAATGCCAAGCTGGCGGCGCACGCCCTCAAAGGCGCAGGCCAGCGGAAGCGCGAAAATGCCGAGCACCAGACAGGCCGCCGGCAGGGACCAGCGTTTTTGTATTTCAACCTCCACCCTGCGCCGGTAGCGCTCGTCAGGGGCGCTATTGTTCCTGCTCATGGAGGTAAGGGCTTCCCAGGACATTTCCTTCGGACGCTCGTCATCCAGATTAACGCCGGAAAAGATATTCGCCAGGTCAATATCGATCCGGTATTCCTCAAACTCAAGAATGCTGATGTTGTTTTTTTCCGCGTCCAGCCGATAAATGCGGCCGTTGTACAGGTTGAAGACCAGGGCGCCCTTGTCCGTATCCGTGGTGATGTCGCCCTCCGGGGCAAGGACTGTCAGCCTGTTGTGCACATCCTGGGAGTAATCCTCAAAAATAACGTGCAGCAGCTTGCCGCTTACGGGGTCGACCTTACGCGCGAAAAGCGTCAAGCCAAAGATATTCTTGTTGAAAACGCCTGGCTGAATGACGACTTTAGCTCGGGTGTTGGCGATGTTCAAAATGGTGGAGCGAAAGCTGTTCATGCCCCAGGAAATGGCGTGCAGCGAGATGAAAACAGCCAGACACATGCACAAAAAAGAAAAAAGCGCTGGCGACTTCAGCATCTGATAAATGCTGACGCCGCCTGTTTTGACGGCGATAAGCTCCCTGTCGGTACTCATGCGTAAAAAAGTAAGAAAAACGCTGACCATGCATGAAATCGGCAGCACCATGATCAGAAACATGGGCATCATGTAAAAGAAGAGCAAGGCGATGTCCGCCGCGGAAAAATCAAGCCCCATAAACAGATCGCGCATCTGCAGGCCCCGGCTGATCAGGATCAGCGAGAGCAGCGCCAGAACGCTCATAGAGAAGGTGCTGAGCAGTTCGCGCAAAATACAGCGCTGCAACAAGGAAAATATCGACGCGTTCAGAAAAGTGCCGCCCTTTATCGTTATGGCTCAGCCGTTGCCGGGGTCTTTGTCAAAAAGACGCTGCAAGGCTTCCGCGTCGAGCGGGGAAAGATTGAAGCGCATGGCCGCTTCATCCAGTATCTCGGCAAGCGGTTTGCCCGGCTGATCGCTCTGACTGGCGTTGACGAAGACAACCGCTTTTTTCAATAGTTCCGATTGAGGCATAATGGTGGGCATGGCGAACTCGGGCTGTTTTTCAGATGAGCGGCGACACGATCGCCGCCTGTGAACGGTCATACCCCAAGCACAAAGAGCTTGCAACTCCAAGTCGCATGGGCGCATGGGCCAGAGCCGGAACTCATGAACAATTGACGCTTGACAGAGCCGCCGCTTTTCGACTAGGTAGTGTTTCTCATTCGGATCATTAGCTCAATTGGTAGAGCAGCTGACTCTTAATCAGTTGGTTCGGGGTTCGAGTCCCTGATGGTCCACCAGGAATATCAAGGCTTTCCGGGAAATCGCCGGAAGGCCTTTTTTG
>JAIRTI010000276.1 GCA_031255035.1 Desulfovibrio sp. | reverse complement strand
TCTGCCGCCGCAAGTGCATTTGCCGCAGCCTTTGCAGTGCATTTTGGGCGTCGGCCTGACGCCGAAGCGTTTGCGGGATTTCTCGAAGGCTTCAAGGCTTTCGGGATAGGGGCGGCCGTGCTTGTCCATGCAAAGGAAGACGGAGAGCAGACGCCGGCCCCTGTTGTCATAGAGGCGCAAGGAATAGCTTTCCTCAGAGAGCAGGGCGTTGGTGATGAACCAGGCGCTGCCGATGCCGCGCCTTTGCAGGGCCGTAATATCCGGCACATATTGGCCGAGGACGTTGTCGTCCTGGAGGCTTTTGTCCAGGGTGCCCCGGCAGATGACGGGCCCTGTGCCGCTCAGCACGGGCATGGGCGTCATGGTCACGCGCAAAGGCTGCCAGGTGGGGAGTTCGCGCCACAGGGCGCCGAGTTCGTCCACCGAGGCACGCACACGCATGGACAGCGGCAGGGAAATGACGATGTCGGCCTCGGGCGCGTGAAGGTCTTCGGCCAGACGGGCGATGGAAAAGTACGGATTTTCGGAGATACCGCCGCGAACGGACTTCACCAGTTCTCGTGTGATGGCCATGACCAACCTCAGGCGATGCTCTGGGCCACGGTCTTGACCCAGCTTTCTATTTCGCTCTTTTCCGCCTGGGGGTCACCGTCGATTTTGAGGGTATCGATAATGGTCGCCCCGAGGGAATCCAGCTTTTGTTCAATGGCGTCCACCGCGCCGCAAAAGTATTCGTAGCTGCTGTCCCCGCACCCGAAGACCGCTATTTTTTTGCCTTTGGCGTTGATGGTGTCGAATTGCTCGAACAGCGGGATAAAGTCGTCCTGAAGTTCGACGGAGTCTTCGCCCCAGGTGGAGCAGCCGAAAAGAACGAGGTCGTAGCCGTCGCACAGGCCGTTCGCCGAAGCGTCCGCGGCGTCCATGCGCGTAACCTTGGCGCCGGCTTCCGTCAGGGTGCGCTCGGCGACGCCGGCGACGTATTCGGTGTTGCCGGTGGTGGAGCCGTAAACAATCAGTGCTGAAGCCATGTTTTTCCTCCATGGATAGGGTGGTCGTGATCCCGTATTAGTCTTGTCCGTCCCCCTTGTTTAGTTCGATATCGAAATTCATTTTCATTTACAAGAAAAATTTGTCGTTTCCCGATCATTTTCTTCGATTCGCACGTGAAGAGGCTCTCTCAGGCTTCTCGGCCAGTGGTCAGGCCAGGGGTCAGCCTCTTGTTTTCCGGGGAAAAGTGCCGTATTTTCCAAGATAGTTCAGGACTGATTTAAGGAAGCGCTAAGTTTTCGTTTTGGTCAGGCGCAAGGCTTTGGCACAAGGCTTTTTTGAAGGGGGACTGGACTCTTCGAGCCTGCCCCCCCTTCAAAAAAGCCGCGACAACGACGCCAAAACGAAAAATCAGCGTTTCCTTCACTCCCCTTTCGATCAAGCAGGAGTCACGGTAGCGGGCATGTCTGCGGGTTCAGCGTTTTTCTTTTCGAGTCCGCGCGGGCTTGGCCTCATCGCGCTGTTGATTTTGGCCGTCCTCAGCGTTTTTTTTGGGGGCGGCGCTTTGCGCCTGCCTGATCTGGCGCCCGGAACGAAAGCGACCCTGAAGCGCGATCCCGGCCGGCTTCTTTCCGCCGATCCGGGGGACAACCCCCTTTCACGGCCCGCTCCAGGGATGAAAAACGGCGTCCGGGCGGTCCAGGCCCTCGCCGCGCCGTTCAAAAGACAACCGCCCTTCAGCCGGCCGGGCCTGGCCCGGCCGCTCAAAGAGGCCCTGCCCTTTGCTCCGGCTGAAGCCCCTTTTATCCTGCACAAGCTGGGCAGCGGCGACGGCCCGACCCTGCTGGTGGTGGGCGGCATCCAGGGCGACGAACCCGGAGGCTTTTCCGCGGCCGCCCTCCTCGCGTCGCACTACACCATTACGTCCGGATCGGTGTGGGTGGTGCCGGACTTGAACTTTCCGAGCATTTTGCAGCGGCATCGCGGACTGTTCGGCGATATGAACCGCAAGTTCGCGGCTCTCGATCCCAAAGATCCGGAATACGACACAGTGACGCGCATCAAATCCGTGCTGCTTGACAAGCAGGTCAGTCTGATTCTCAATCTGCACGACGGCAGCGGCTTTTACCGCCCCACCTGGGAGGATTCCCTGCGCAACCCCAAGCGTTGGGGGCAGTCGGTGATCATCGATCAGGACGCCATGGAGACCCCGGTCTTTCCGCTTTTTGAGACCGCCTGCCTGGTGGAGGCCGACGTCAACCAGGCGCTGCTGGACCCCAGGCACCGCTATCACACCCACAACACCTATACGGCCGACGGCAATGTTGAAATGGCCAAAACGCTGAGCTGGTTCGCGGTGTGCAACGGCAAACCCGCCTTCGGCATCGAGGCCAGCAAGGAGTTCGGCACCGAGTTTCGTACCTATTACCACCTCAACGTGATCGAGTCCTTCATGCGGCGCATGGGGATCGGCTTTAAGCGCGATTTTCCCCTGAGCCCCAAGGGGGTGCTCTCGGCGTTGAACTCCGGCCTGCTGCTCACCGCCTTTGGCGACAGGCTGGTGCTGGAACTGGATAACGTGCGCCCCGTCCTGAGTATGGTGCCGTTCAAAAAAGAGAGCGGGCCCAGGATACGCGCCACCAAGCCGCTGCTGGCGCTGGTGCCGGACCGCCCTTCCCCCGGCGGGCCAAAGGGCGGGAATGGCCCGCACACCGGCCCCTGGCGCGTGGCTTACGGCAACCGCACCCTGACCCGCCTGGAGCCCTTGTTCGTGGATTTTGACGATTCGCTGTACAGCGTGTCTCTGCTGCTTGACGGCAAAGAGGCGCTCCTGCCCGTGGGCGGCGCCGTCACGGTGCGGGACAGCTTCATGGTGCTCGATCTGCCCGGCTACCGGGTGAACGCCATCGGCGCGCAACGGGAAGTAAACGGCACCGAAGCCGGGGTGCTGCTGCGCCTCCGGGATTTCATGCCCCGCTTTTCCGTTGACAAAGGCGGCAAGCTCTACCGCGTGGAGATTTACAAAGGCAAGGCCTTTGCCGGCATGATCCTCGTCCGCTTCGGCGATCCCGACCGCCCACAGCCCAAACCCCTGACCGCCACCGGCGGCAAGGAATCCAGCCTGGGCTTTTAGACACCGGTTATTCTGTTGTCGAAGCCAATTTGATCGCCGGCGGGCACCGCCCGCACCCGCCAGGACCTTGCCGGCCCCAGATCCGTCCCTGGACCCGGCGATTAGGTGACTGAAGTTGTGCCCTATTGCTATGTGTAGCCAGAATCCAAACTGAGGGGTACGGAGCAAAGCCACGGTTCTTCTGTTGTCGAAGCCAATATGATCGCATGCGGGCTCTGCCCGCACCCGCCAGGGCCTCGCCGGCCCCAGATCTGTCCCCGGACCCGGCGATTGGGTGACTGAAGTGGTGCCCTATTGCTATGTGTGACCAGAATCCGAACTGAGGGATCCAGGGGAAATCATTTTTTCCAGGCTATTTTTCATCCGATATCTGATACTTTAATATCCATC
>JAIRTI010000232.1 GCA_031255035.1 Desulfovibrio sp. | reverse complement strand
GCAGCGCCGGGCGCTGGCCGCTGCTTTACGTCGAGGCCGGAGAAGATATGCCTCAGTTGGGTTCCGGCTGAACGTATCAACAAGGCGCAACGATCAGCCCCCCAATCGCCGGGTCCAGGGCCGGCAAGGTCCTGGCGGGTGTGGGCGGAGCCCACATGCGATCAAATTGGCTTCGACAAAATCAGAATTGCTGCTTGTCCGGGCAAAGGTTGCCGTTGTCCACCTGAAAGGATATGTTGCGCGGATGATTCGCCCTGGGGAGCGAGGCGCGGCTTTTCGCGCATGCCGCCGGCCCGGGGCGGTCCAGCGGAGCAGGCCATGACACAGCCCAGGACGTTTACCGACAGGGAGCGGGCGATTTTGCGCATCGTGCAGAAAAATCTTCCGGACTCGCTTACTCCTTACGCGGACATCGCCAAAACCGTCGGCGTCAGTGAGGACGAGGTTCTGTCTCTGCTGCGCGCCATGGCTGATGACCGATCCATACGCCGATTCGGGGCAAGCCTCAAGCACCAGAAGGCCGGGTTCACGCATAACGCCATGGTTGCCTGGATAGTGGATCGGGCCGACGCCGACGAGGCCGGCAGGGCCGCGGCCGGGCATCCGCTTATTTCGCATTGCTATTACCGTCCCTCGCGCGCCGAAGACTGGCCTTACGAGATGTACACCATGATCCACGGGCGGACCCCGGAGGAGCATCGGGAGGTCATCAAAAACATTCAGGAAACCACGATTCTCAAGGAATACGCCGTTCTTGAAAGCCTGCGCGAATTGAAAAAAACGTCCATGACCTATTTTTAGGCTGCCGGGGCGCGATCCGCTTTTTCTTTGCGCCTGTGCCCGCTCGTTTTTGGCGACGCGGGCCGTCCGGCAGCCGGTACTATCGAAGTTGTCCAAGGAGATCCCATGAGCCGCTCTCAATTGCTGTTCGAAGAAGCCAAACGCCTCATTCCGGGCGGAGTCAACAGCCCGGTGCGCGCCTGCGCCGCGGTCGGCGCGGATCCGTTGTTCATCAAGTCCGCCGCCGGCGGCACGATTACCAGCGTTGACGGCGTGACCTATATTGACTTTGTCCAGTCCTGGGGGCCCATGCTGCTCGGCCATGCCCACCCCGAGGTCAGCAAGGTCATTACGGACGCCGTGGGACGCGGGACCAGCTTCGGCGCTCCCTGCGAGGACGAGGTGCGTCTGGCGCGGATGGTTGTGGATGCCGTGCCCGGCGTCGATATGGTGCGCATGGTCAACTCCGGCACCGAAGCTACGATGAGCGCGCTCCGCCTGGCCAGGGGCTGCACGGGCCGGAATAAAGTCGTCAAATTTGAAGGCTGCTACCACGGCCACGGCGACCCCTTTCTGGCCAGCGCGGGCTCGGGCGTGGCCACCCTTTCCATACCGGGAACGCCGGGCGTGCCCCCCGCCGTGGTTCAGGATACGCTTTTGCGCCCTTATAACGATCTGGCCGCCGTTGCCGCGCTTTTTGAGGCCCAGGGCGGCGACATCGCGGCCGTTATTGTGGAGCCGGCCGCCGGCAACATGGGGCTGGTCCCGCCCAGGGCCGGCTTTCTGGAAGGGCTGCGCGCCCTGTGCCGCGAGCACGGCAGCCTGCTCATCTTCGATGAGGTGATTACGGGCTTTCGCGCGTCTTACGGCGGCGCGCAAGCCCGCTATGGCGTGGATCCGGATCTGACGACGCTGGGCAAGATCATCGGCGGCGGCCTGCCTGTCGGCGCATATGGCGGCAAGGCCGAGTATATGCGGCGGATCGCTCCGCTGGGCAACGTGTACCAGGCGGGCACGCTTTCCGGCAATCCCCTGGCCATGGCCGCCGGCATCGCCACCTTGTCGGTCCTGCAAGACAGCGACTATGCGGGCCTTGAGGCGCGCGTCGAACTTTTGTGCCAAAGCCTGACCGGGCTTTTCGCCTCAAAGCGCATTCCGGTTCGCATCAACCGGCTGGCCAGCATGTTCACTATCTTTTTCACCGGGGAGGACGTTGTTGACTATGCCGGCGCAAAGCGGGCCGATGCCGGACGCTACGCCCGCTGGTTCGGGCATATGCGGGAGCACGGCATTTTTCTGGCGCCGTCGGCCTTTGAAGCGGCCATGGCGTCGTTCGCGCACACCGAGCGGGATTTTCAAGCCTTTATCGACGCCGCCGAGTCGTTCGGCGGGTGAATGCGGCCTTGGGCAAGCGTCTTTTCTCCCGCCCGGCTCACCTTACTTCCAGGGAAAGGGCATGACCGACGATTCGCCGCGCCTTGCCATATATGTCTTCACCGTCAGCGGCCTTACCGTCGCGTTGAAGCTCGCCGGTCCTTTGGGCGCGCATGTCTATGCCCCGGTCAGCCTCATGGAACGGGACATTGACTTGCCTCCCGGACTGAGTTTTTTCACCTTTTCCAGCCTGTCCTCGGTGGTGGCTGAAATTTTTCACACCTATTCCGGCCATATTTTCATTGCCGCGTCGGGCATAGCCGTGCGCTCCGTCGCGCCCCATCTGCTCGGAAAGCACAAGGACCCGGCGGTGCTGGTCATCGATCAGCAGGGACGCTTCGCGATCAGCCTGCTTTCGGGCCATCTGGGCGGCGCCAATTATCTGGCCCGCCGGGTCGCGGCCATTCTGGAAGCCACGCCGGTGATCACCACGGCCACGGATATTGAGGATCTGCCTTCCATTGACGTGGCGGCGAAGCAGGCCGGCCTGGCCTGTGAAAACCCCGAGGCCGCCAAGGCCGTGAGCGCCGCTCTGCTGGCCGGGGATACCGTGTTTCTTCACGACCCGGACAACCGGCTCGGCTTTCAGGGCAGCCGCTTTGACCCGCTTTTCCAATCCATTGAAACCATAATCGCCCGCGGGCCGCCGGATGCCCCTTCGGCCGGATCCCGTCCCCCCCCGGAACAAAGAATTCTTGACGCCGCCGTTATGCCGGTTGCCGGAAAAGCTCCGCAGGCGGCCGCCATCATCGTTACCGAGCGGGCCCTTGCGCTGGATCAGGCCAACAGGCAACGCTGTCTGCTGTTGCATCCGCGCTTGTACAGCGCCGGGGTGGGCTGTAAGCGGGGAACGAGCGCTTCCCGTATTATCGAGGCGGTCCACGCCGCTCTCGCGAAAGCCGGCGTCGCCCGTGGGACGCTGGCTTGTCTGGCCTCGCTGGACGTCAAAACCGACGAGCCGGGACTTGTCCAGGCCGCCCGCCGCCTGGACGTGCCCCTGCGCTTCTATGACGCCGGCGAACTCGCGGCCTTCCCGGTCACCAAGGTTTCCGCCAAAGCGCGGGAAGTGTTCGGGGTTCTGGGCGTGGCGGAACCGGCCGCCCTCGCGGCCGCCGGGGGCGGGAACGGCTCGGCCGCCCTGGTCGCGGCCAAGGAGGTTTTTTCCGGCGTGACCGTGGCCCTGGCCCGGCGGGTCGAGTGACCGGGCCGCCGGAGGC
>JAIRTI010000087.1 GCA_031255035.1 Desulfovibrio sp. | reverse complement strand
CGATGACGGCGGCGATCCCGCCCCTCATGACGATGAGGACGGGCCGGAAGTCCGGGCCGGGGATGCCGGGGATGAAGCGGGCGTTTTTGTCCAGGCGGAAGACGTTCCCGCCCGTCCTGGAGGCGACGCCGCATTTGCCGGCGGCGTCATACCGCTGCATGAAATGGAACGCATCATGATCAAGAAAGGCCTGGAACAGACCGGCGGCAACCGCACGCAGGCCGCCGACCTGCTGGGCATTTCAGTGCGCACCTTGCGCAACAAGCTCAACGAATACCGCGAAGCGGGCTTCAATGTGGCCCCGAATCAGGAAAAGTAGCGGCCACGCGCCCGGCCCTTGCGAAAGGCGTTTGCGCGACGCCCGCGCATGCCCGGTTTTCCCTCACCCCTAACCCTTACAATACAGATACCTGTCGGAGCGGACATATGCTGGACATGATCAGAACCAAGACGCAATCGTTTGTCGTCAAGCTTATCTTCGGAATCATCATTCTGGTGTTCATTTTCTGGGGCGTGGGGAATTTCAGCGTCGGTTCCGGCGGCCTTTTGGCCAAGGTGAACGGCTATTCCATCATGGAGCCGGAATTCGGCAAAGCGTTCGGCTGGGCCTTTCAGGCGCAGCAGAAAGCCAACCCCGATCTTTTGTCCGATGAAGCAAAGCTGAAAGAATTCAAACAGGCCGTGCTTGAACAATTGATCGGTGCCCGCCTGCGCTTGCAGGAGGCGGAAAAGCTGGGCCTTCTGGTCACGCCGCATGAGTTGAAACAGTATATCGACACCTTTGGCGCTTTTCAGGATGAGTCCGGCAAATTCGATGCGGAACGCTATAAAATCGTTCTGGCGGCCAACAGGATAAGCCCCGGCGAGTTTGAGGACGACAGCCGCGACACCCTGCTGGAAGCCAAATTGATGCGCTACGTGTCGCTCAGCGGCGGATTGAGCGAGGAGGAGGCGAAACAGTTGTTCGCCTTTTTGCTTGAAAAGCGCACAGCGCAATACGTGCTGTTCAGCCCGGCCTCTTTTGTCAGCCGGATAGAGCTTGGCGATGACGAAATCAACGCTTTTTACGAGAACAATAAAGAACGCTTCAGAACGCCCTTGCGCGCGGATATCGAATACCTGCTCCTGACCCCGGAAAGCCTGGCCGCCGCCTATCCCGTGACCGGGGAGGAGGTGGAGGTCTTTTACAACGAGAACCTGGACGGCTACAAACGTCCGGCATCCTATCAGGCCCGGCATATTTTCATCGCTTCGCCACCGGACGGCTCGTCCGAGCCCGGCGCGGACGAGGCCATTGCCAAAGCCGGGGCCAAGCTGGCCGAAGTCAAGGCGAAGCTCAAAGCCGGCGAAGACTTCAGCGCGGTGGCGACGCAATATTCGGAAGACCCGCAATCCGCTGAAGCCGGCGGCTGGCTCGGCTGGATCGAAGCGGGTTCCCCCGGCGCCAAAGAGCTTGACCAGGCCGCGCTCGCCTTGAAGCCCGGAGAAGTCGGCGACCCCGTCAGGTCCCCGGTGGGCTATCACATTGTGCGCCTTGAGGACAAGAAGGCGGCCCACACCGTGCCGCTGGTCGAGGTGCGCAACAGCATCGAAGCGCGTCTTTCGCGCGAAAAGGCCGAAGCCGACCTTGAAAATGCCCACAAACTTGCCGAAGACGGCCTGAACATGGGTTCCCCCCTGGCGGACATAGGCAAAAACGTGAAGGCCGAAGTAAAAAGCAGCGGCTTTGTCTCCCAGGAAGAACTTGAAAAACTGCTGGGACTGCACAATGATTCGCGCCTGCTCCTGGCCGACGCCCTGGCAAAGGCCGCCGTGGACGGACAGCCAGGCACCATTGCCGTGCCCCTGAACGTCAGCAACGGGAGCGCGCTGGTCAGGGTGGTGACGGCAAGGCCGTCGGAAATTCCGCCGCTGGCCGAAGTCAAAGAGATCATAACCGCCGAATTGCAGGCGGACAAAGCCAGGGAAACGGCCGATAAGGAAGCCGCCGCCGCTTTGCCCGCGTTTATCGGCAAGGATCTGCCCGAGGCCTATAAGGACATGGCGGCGGTGAGCCAGCCCGCCATCCGGGTTTTTCCGGCCGTGGAGCCTCTGGGAGTTGCCCAGGGGATTGTCGACGCCATTTTTGATTCCGCCGGGGCATGGCTTCCCAGGGTTTATGAAAGCCCCAAAGGGCCGGTCATCGTCAGAACCGAATCCGTGCTGGCCGTGACGGAAGAAGAGTGGGCCCAGCTCAAGGACATTTTCATAGCGCAGAACCAGCAGCAGGCCGCCGCCGCCGCCATGCAGGCCTTTGAGCTGGACATGTACGGCCGGGCCAGGGTGGAGCGCTATTACGATCGCCTGGACGCCATCCGCTATTCCGAGCGCTGATTTTCGCCGCACACAGTAACAACGTCCGATAACGCGCGTTTCGCAAGAAACGGCGCGGTTGCGCCTTTTCCAAAACGGCCTTGTTTCCTTCGGGAGACAGGGCCGTTTGTCGTTTCACGCCGGATTGCGTCCGGCTTGTCAATCAGCATGCCACATCGGCGGCAATTCTCATTATGAGCTTTTTGCGGCCCCCCCATTCGCCAACTGTGAATGGCGATGCCTCCGGCGGCCGGGGCGCTGCCCCGGACCCCGCCGGGGGAAATGATTTCCCCCGGACCCCCTCATTTGGGTTCCGGCTGCGCGTATCAACAGGGGCGCCGCTATCAGCCACCCAATCGCCGGGTCCAGGAACGGAACTGGGGCCGGAACTGGGGCCGGAGCCCCACGTGTGATCAAATTGGCTTCGACAAAATTGGAATTGCCCCAGCTTCGTACCTGGACCCGGCGAATGGGCCGGGAGAATGTATCCGGCAAGTCCGCTGAGACAGCAACGAAAAAGCCCGGAGCCGCGGCTCCGGGCTTTTTCGTTGCTGATGCTTGAAGAAACTACACGAGGGCCGCGAGGAGGGTGTCTTTGATGG
>JAIRTI010000011.1 GCA_031255035.1 Desulfovibrio sp. | reverse complement strand
TCAAGGAGAGCAACCGCATCGAGGCCCCGGCCGCCGAACTGAGCAAATGCGGCTGCGCGGTGCGGGTCACGGGCGACGGCCTGATCATCGACCCGCCGGAAAACGGCCCGGTTCCGCCGGCCCCCGGCGTCGTTTTAAGCGCCCACAACGACCATCGCATAGCCATGAGCCTGGCCCTGCTCGGCCTGCCGGGGAGGAGGACGGGGCAAGGGGCGGGCGGGGAGAGCGGACCGGGATTCACGCCGATCATGGACAACCCGGCCTGCGTCGCCAAGTCCTTCCCCCATTTCTGGACTTTGTGGCGGACAGTGGCCGCGTAAGGCGGAATGTCGCGAGGCCGTTTACTCCAGCGACGTCTTTTCTTCCAGCAGCGCCGCCATGCGCCGCACCAGACCGGCTTTATTGCCGCTGAAATCATAGCGGCTCATGTTGTCGTACAAAGCCTTGCGCTTTGCCAGAAGCGCGGCAAAGGCCCCGGCTATGCGTCCGCTCTCCCCGGCTTCGCTCACGCTCAGGCGAAGAAAGCCGCTTTCCTCGGAGGCGAAGCCGTGCCGCTCCTCCCGCTCGTGCTGGGGCAGCACCAGGGCCGGTATGCGCATGTGGGTCAGTTCGTACACCGTGCGTCCGGCGGAACAGACCGCGACATCGGCCTCTTGCATCTCCCGCGCCATCACGTTGCTGACGTGCGTAAAAAACACGCCGGGCCAGAGCCCTCCGTCCAGGGCGCTTTGCAGGGCGTCGACATGGGCGTAGCCGGGGCCGGCCACAATGCGGATGGTCATGCCGAGTTCGCGGCACACCGGGTACAGGGCTTTGAGGCATTGGCGGGTATAGTCCGAAGGGTCGGTGCCGCCAAAGGTCAGGAGAAGGCGCTCGGGCGACGGGTGGAAGCTCCGGGGCGTCGCCTCCAGAAATTCGTCGCGCAGACAAAAAAATTTGTGCCCGTAGAGCCGTCTGCCGTCCTGTTCCTCCGGACTCTCATACACGGAGTTGACGACAAGGTCGGCCAGATCCGCCCCCGGCCCCTGATCCTCAAAGTTGACCAGGGCGACGCCGGCCTTTTTCAAGACCTCCATGTAGGCCGCTTCCGTATCCAGAAAGTCGTTGACTACCATATCCGGCGCCAGCCGCAGGATTTCGCGGGCGGGCGCCTCCCCCCGCTGCGCAGCCGTGGGATACGCGGTCGAAGCAAGCTCCACGGCAAAGGGGGCGCTTGGGCGCATGCAGAAAAAGCTCACGCGGGCGGACGGAAACTCGCGGGCGAACATCAGGGCCCGGTAAAAATGTCCGAGCCCGATGGCCGGGTATCCGGCCACCGCGAACACTATGCGCGGCGGCCGGCCGCCGCTCGTTTCCGCTCCGGGCGAAGCGACAATCATTGTTTTTTTTCGTCCCGCTGGGCGTCCAGCACGGTCCGGGCCGCAACACGCATGGCCTCGTATTCGGCGTCGCTCAGATTGTGCTGGAAGGGAAAGGATATCATGTGATCAAAAAAATCGTCCGCCGCCGGGCAATCGGCCCGTCCGAAGCCAAGCTTCTGATAGAAGGGATAACGGTTCAATGGATAATACTGCACCACGCAGCGCACGTCGAAGTCGGCGGACATGCGCCGGATGAAATCGTCGCGGCGCCCGACGCTGCCGTTCATGCGAGCCGCGAGCAGGTGGTAGTTATGCCGGGTCGATGAGACCCTGTGGAACGCCAGTTCGGGGTAGTCCGCAAAGGAGTCGATAAAAGCCAGCGCCTTACGGCGCTTTTCCTCATTGATCGCCAAAACCCTGTCAAGCTGTTTCGCGCCGAGGGCGCACTCCACCTCACCCAGGCAATAGTTGGCGGGCCACAGACGCCGCCCGTCCAGTTCGGGAAAATCCACGTTGCCCATGGCCGGAATCCAGTAGTCCGCCCGCTCGCCCGGAAAGGGGCAGTGCCCGTTGTGCCGCAGCATGGGAATGATGTCCGCGTATCGTTTTTCCCTCACCGTCAGCATGCCGCCTTCGCCGAGGGTGGTCAGGTTCTTGTGCGAATGAAAGGAAAACACGCCGAAGTCTCCGAAAGCCCCGGCCATAACCCCGCCAATATCCGCGCCGATGGCCTGGCAGGCGTCCTCCACCACCAGGATGCCGCGCTCCCGCGCCAGGGCCATGATGGCGGGCATATCGGCCACGTAGCCATACAGGTGTACGACCACGATGACCTTGGTCCTGGGCGTCAGAACCGCGGCAATGGTCTCGGCGTTCGCCACCCTGGTTTGCGCGTCAATGTCCGCCCAGACCAGCGTTGCCCCATGGCGGGCAAAGGGATAGGCGGACGAGGTGAAGGTGTGGGAGGGCATGACCACCTCGTCGCCGGGCGCCAGCAGGCAGAGTTGGGCCGCCAGCTCAAGCGCCGCCGTGCCGTTCATCACCGTGAAGGCATGAGGCGCGCCGCAGAAATCGCGGAATTTTTTTTCAAAGGCATCCCTGTAGCGCCCCTGGGTCAGCGGGTCGGCGTCGCGCATGGCCTCAACGACCACGGCAATTTCCTCTTCGCTGTAATCCAAAGACCGGCCGCTGAAATTGACTGTGGTCCGCATAATTTTTCCGCCTTGATTATTGGCTACATGGCCTTGAACATGGACGTCAGACGTTCTTTGCCGAGGATATTTTTGAAATCCGGCCCTAGGGCGTTGCTCAACGGCTTTTCGTGCACGATGGTTCCCTGGTGCAAGGCGTCATATTGCTCCTCGGAAAGATTGGCGCAAATGCCTTTCGGCAGGGATATCCTGTTTTTGGCGAGCATTTGTGTGAACGCGGCGTGCTCTTCGGGGTAAAAATCGCCCAGCACGGACAGGGCGTAACAATTGGCCCGGCCGTGCGGCAGATGCAGGACAATGGAGAGCCCGGCCGAAAGCGGGTGTACAAGGCCGGTGTTGCCGGCGGCCATGCCGCCGAGGTAGGAGGCGACCATCATGTTCTCGCGGTTGGCTTCGCTCATCATGTCTTCCTGCCCGAGAAAGATGTCGCGGCACATGTCCATGGCGCAGAGCGAGAGCCTGTCCACAATGACGTTGCGGTAGGCCCCGCGCAAGGACTCAAAGCAGTGCATATAGGTGTCCATGCCGGTAAAGAAAAACTGATCGCGCGGCACGCTGACGGTCAGAGACGGATCAAGCACGAGCTGATCGTACACGGTATAATCGCTGTTCATGCCCAGCTTCAGCTTGCGCTTTTCATTGGTCAGCACACAGGTGCGCGAGCATTCGGCCCCGGTGCCCGACAGGGTCGGCACCCCGATTTTATAGGGGGCCGGGTTTTTCACCAGTTCCCAGCCCTGGTATTCCTCGGCCTTTCCGGGGTTGCTCAAAAGATTGGCCACGGCCTTGGCCACATCCAGCGTGGCCCCGCCGCCCATGCCGACAACGCAGCACGGCGGCCGTCCTTGCAGCCTGGCTTTGACGCCGTCGCTCAAGGCGTCAACATACTCGACCGCAGGCTCCTTCGAGGTATCCACAAAAACGACGATATCGCCGTCTTTCGCGGGGAGGTCCCGCAGGGCCTCCTTGTCCTGGAAATAATGATCCACGCAAAAAAGCGCCGCGCCTCCGCCATGGCGGCGTTCATCAATGAAATCGCCCAAACGCGCGAAAGCGCCGGCGCCCAGTATATAGTAGGGCACGTTCTTGGTGTTGCGGGTCAGCGACATGGGATTCCTGCTCCTGAATTGATGTGTGCGCGCCGCCATACGAAGAAAGCGCCGCTATTGACGGGAATAGTGAAGCCTTGAACGAAAGTCAATGCCGAAGGACTTTGCGCGGTTGACGGCTCCTGTTTTTCTGGAAGTTTTTCGCGTCAGCGTGTATGCTGCCTCCCGACGGCCGAGACCGCATGGCCGCCAAGGAGACAGCATGCTCGATCTCAAACTCCTCCAACGCGAACCGGGGACAGCAGCCGAAGCCCTGGTCAAACGGGGCTCGCCCCTTGACGTGGCGGACTTTAAGTCCATGGACGAACGTCGGCGCGCCCTTATCGGTGAGGCCGAAGCCCTGAAAAAAGAGCGCAATGCCGTGTCCGCCGACGTGGCTAAAAGAAAAAAGAGCGGCGAAGACGCCGCGCCTCTCATCGAGCGCATGGCAACGGTCAACTCCCGCATTAAAATCCTGGACAAGGAACTTGAGGACGCGCAGGACGCGCTCACGGACTGGATGCTCGGCGTGCCCAACATCCCTCACGCCAGCGTGCCGGTCGGGCGCAGCGAAGACGACAACGTCGAACTGCACCGCTGGGGCGCGCCCCGCGACTTTTCTTTTCCGCCCAAAGAGCATTGGGAACTGGACGAACGCCTCGGCGGGCTCGATTTCGAGCGGGGCGCGAAACTCGCGGGCAGCCGCTTTGTGCTTTACAAAGGCTGGGCGGCCCGGCTGGAACGGGCCCTGGTCAATTTCTTTCTGGATATCCAGACGCGCGAGCACGGCTACATGGAAATGCTCACGCCCCTGATGGTCAACCGGGAAACCATGACCGGCACCGGGAACCTGCCGAAATTCGCCGAGGACCTTTTCAAAATCGACGGCTGGGACTATTTCCTGATTCCCACGGCCGAAGTGCCGCTGACCAACATACATTCCGGCGAGATTCTTGACGAATCGGACCTGCCCCTGGCCTTTACCGCCCAGACGCCCTGCTTCCGCTCCGAAGCCGGCAGTTACGGCAAGGATACGCGCGGGCTTATCCGCATGCACCAGTTCACCAAGGTGGAAATGGTGCGTTACAGCCTGCCCGGCGCGTCCTACGAGGCCCTGGACCTGATGCGGACCCACGCCGAAGCCCTGTTGCGGCGTCTTGAACTGCCGTACCGCGTCATTACCCTGTGCACCGGCGACATGGGCTTCGCCTCGGCCAAAACCTACGACCTTGAAGTCTGGCTGCCGGGACAAAACAGGTACAGAGAGATTTCCTCCTGCTCCAATTGCGAGGATTTCCAGGCCAGACGCGCCAATCTTCGCTATCGCCCGCGCGGCGGCGGCAAACCGGAGTTTCTCCATACCTTGAACGGCTCGGGCCTCGCGGTCGGCAGGACGCTGGTGGCCTTGCTGGAAAACGGCCAGCAGGAAGACGGCTCGGTCCTTCTTCCGGAAGCCTTACGGCCCTATATGGACGGCGTTTCGCGCATCGCCCCGCCGGGACGTGATTGATGACATCCGCTACGGACGGCCCCGGCGCGCCGGTATTCCTGATCGGCCCGCGCGGCTGCGGGAAAAGCACCATCGGCGCGATGGCCGCCGGGGAATTGAAGGCCGTTTTTTTTGATACGGATTGTCTGGTGGAAGCCGAAGCGGGGCAAAGCATTGAGGCCATTGTCGAAAGCCGGGGCTGGCCGTCTTTCCGCGACCTGGAAAGCAAAATCCTGGCCGCCTGCGCCAGGCCCGGGGCCATTATCGCCACCGGCGGCGGCGCGATACTGTCCGACGACAACAAACGGATGATGACGGCCTCGGGCTTCGTGGTGTATCTGGTGGCCCCGGCCGCCTGCCGTGACGAACGCCTGAGCCGCTGCCCCAAAGCGGGCCAGCGTCCGCCGCTGGCCGTTCATGACACCGCTGAGGAGCGCGAGCCTCTGTACCGCGCCCTGGCCTCCCATTGTCTGGACGCGGCGCGGCCCGCGCCGGACGTGGCCCTGGGCCTCGCGGATCTTGTCAGACGGCTGTGGGCGCTCCCGGACGCGCAAAGCCGGAACCAGAAGGATGAGCATGACCAGTAAGGATGAGCATGACCAGTAACAGCATAGGCCGCATTTTTCGCCTGACCACCTATGGCGAATCCCACGGCCCCGGCGTCGGAGGCGTTGTTGACGGCTGCCCGGCCGGCCTTGAACTTGCGGAAGAAGACCTGCAGGCCGCTCTGAATCAGCGCCGTCCCGGCGCGCTCGGCAAGGGCGGCAAGGCCTCCACGGCCCGGAGCGAAAAAGATCGGGTCCGCATTCTGTCCGGCCTTTTTGAGGGTAAAACCACCGGCACGCCTATCGCCTTTCATGTCGAGAACACTGATGTAATCTCCAAGGATTATGCTGAGTTGTCGCAAATACTCAGGCCGGGCCATGCCGACCTGCCCTTTTTGATCAAGTACGGCATACGGGATTATCGCGGCGGCGGCCGGGCCTCCGGCAGGGAAACCCTGAGCCGCGTCGCCGGCGGGGCCATTGCCGCCAGGTTTTTGCGAACGCAGGGCATATCTCTTCAGGCCTGCACGCTGGAGTTGGGGGGCATTACCGCCCCCTTGACCGATATCGCCGGCGCGCAGGACAGGCCATGGTTCAGTCCTGACGACAATGCCGTCGCCGCCTGGGACGCCATGGCTCTTTCGGCGCGCAACGAGGGCGACACTCTTGGCGGCCGGGTCAGAGTGGAAGTGCACGGCCTGCCCGCCGGAATCGGCGAACCGGTTTTCGATAAGCTGGACGCGCGCCTCGCTTACGCCTTCATGGGCGTGGGCACGGTCAAGGGCGTCTATTTCGGCAAAGGCGCGGAAATGCCGCACATGTGGGGAAGCGACAGCAACGACGCCATCCTGCCGGGCGCCGCCGCCATGGAGGAAAAGGTCATAGCGGCCGCCGGAACCCTGCCGGGCGGCGCCGGATACGCCTTTGCCTCGAACAACATGGGCGGCGTGCTGGGCGGAATGAGTTCCGGAGCGCCCGTGGTGGTCACGGCGGCCATCAAGCCCATTTCCTCCATCGGCAGAGAGCAGAGAACCATCACCGACAGCGGGGAAGCCCGGCTAATCCGCATCCGTGGGCGGCACGACGTATCCTCCATCCCCCGCATCGTTCCCGTGCTCAAGGCCATGGCCGCCCTGAGCGTTGCCGATCTCCTCCTCCTGCACCGCGCCGCGCGGGCGGAGGGCGGCTGGTGACGCCCGCCCCGGCGGCAGGCGCCAGGCAATCATCTCCGACGGACCCGCAACGGCCAAAGGACAAGCCATGATACGCAGCATGACCGGTTTCGGCCGGTGCTTTCTGGAAGAAGAGCAATGGACGCAGGTCTGGGAAGTGCGCAGCGTGAACGGACGGCACCTGGACATCCGCTGGCGGCTGCCGGCCGAAGCCAGGGCCCTGGAGCCGGTCCTGGAAAAGCTGGTTAAGTCCGCGGCTTC
This sequence comes from Desulfovibrio sp., assembly GCA_031255035.1. Taxonomy (GTDB): domain Bacteria; phylum Desulfobacterota; class Desulfovibrionia; order Desulfovibrionales; family Desulfovibrionaceae; genus Frigididesulfovibrio. The sequence continues at coordinate 3,303 of JAIRTI010000011.1, read as the reverse complement.
GAGAGGACGCCTGGAAATATCCCTGTATCTCCAGAGCGGGGGCGGCGCTTCAGGCGAGGTCAGTTTCAACGAAAACCAGGCCGACGCCATGCTCGAAGCGCTGCAATCCCTGGCGGCCTCACGCGGGGACGAATTCAAGCCGGACTACACCCGGCTGCTCGGCCTTTCCTTCCTCTGGCAGGAGGCCCTGCCCGAGTCGGACGACGCCCTGCACCAGAGTCTGGAAAAGGGCCTGGTCAGCGCCCTTGACGACTGGAACGAGTCGCGCGCGGCCGAAGGCAAGGCCCTGGAAAAGGACATCCTGACCCGCCTGCTGCGCATCGACGAATGGGCGCAGCGCATTCGCGAGCGCGCGCCGGCAATCAAGGAAGAGCGCTTCGCCGTCGTGCGCGAACGGCTGAACGAAATACTGGACCGCCACGGTCAGGAACTGGACGAGGGCCGCTTTTTACAGGAAATCACGCTCCTGGCGGACAAGCTCGACGTGAGCGAGGAACTCACCCGCCTGGGCGTTCACCTGGAGCGCTTGCGCGAAGTTCTCGCGGCCGGCAAGGACGCCGGACGCAAGCTGGATTTCACCATGCAGGAATGCTTCAGAGAAATTACCACCTGCGGCAACAAGATTCAGGATGTGCAGGTATCGCGCCTGGTGGTCGATATCAAGAACGAGCTGGAAAAGTGCCGTGAACAGGTACAAAACGTGGAGTAGACATGGCCGGAACGTCCAGACAACTGCTCAATCTCGGCTTCGGCAATTTTGTCGTCAGTTCGCGGGTTCTGGCCGTGGTGAACCCGACTTCGTCGCCCATGCGCCGGCTGCGGGAAGACGCGAAAAAAGACGGCCGGCTCATCGACGCGACGCAAGGGCGCAAAACCCGATCTCTTGTCGTCACCGACTCCAATCATGTGATTCTGTCCGCCGTGCAGGCGGAAACCATGCGCCAACGCTTTCAGGAGGACGACGAGTGATTTCGCAGCAGCGCTCCGGCATTGCCCTTGTGATCTGCGCCCCCTCGGGCACGGGCAAGACCACCTTGACCAAACGGCTTCTTGAGGAATTTCCCCGCTTTGCCTTTTCCGTTTCCTGCACGACCCGTCCTCCCAGAGCCAACGAGGTCCACGGCCGGGACTACGAGTTTCTGGACCGGGACGAATTCAAACGGCGCCGCGACGCCGATTTTTTTGCCGAATGGGCCGAAGTGCACGGCAATTATTACGGCACCCCGCTCGAATCCACACGGGATCTGCTCTCCGAAGGCCGCGACCTGCTCTTCGACATAGACGTCCAGGGGGCCTCCCAATTACGCAGGACCGTGCCCGGAGCGCGGCTCATCTTCATTCTGCCCCCCTCGCGCGAGGAGTTGGAACGCCGTCTGCGCCAACGCGGCACCGAGAGCGAGGAGAGCCTCGCAAGGCGTCTCTCGGCCGCGGTCCGCGAACTGGCCCAGGCCCATTGGTTCAACAGTTGGATCATCAATGACGACCTGGATACCGCCTGGCAGGAACTGCGGGCGCTCTATATTGCCGCCACCCTGTCGCCGGTGCGCCGTCCGGGTTTTCTCAACGCCCTGCTGGGCGAGTGGTGAGGCGGTGAGCGGCATGGCCCCCGGCGCGGCTTTCCCCGATTTCGCAGGCCCGAAGCCTCCGGGTTCGGACCCGGTTCTGGCCGTCGCCCTTGACCTGCCGACGGCGGGCGAGGCCCTGGCCCTGGCCACGCGCCTCAACCACCTGCCGCTTTGGATGAAGGTGGGGCTTGAACTTTTTACCGCCGAAGGCCCGGCCTTGGTAAAAGCTTTGTGTGAAATGCGGTTTGCGGTGTTTCTCGATCTGAAGTACCATGATATTCCCAATACGGTCCGGGGCGCGGTTCGCTCCGCCTCCGGCCTTGGCGCGCGCATGCTCACGCTGCACGCCGCGGGCGGCCTTGCCATGTGCCGCGAAGCCGTGAACGGCCGTGAAGAGGCCGGGCTGCCTCCGGACGAGGGGCCGCTTCTCATGGGCGTCACGGTCCTCACCAGCGCGAAGGGCCCGGCCGGGGCCATGCTCGATCGCGTGGTCGAGCTGGCGCTGACGGCCAAAGAGGCCGGTCTTGACGGGGTGGTCTGCTCGGGCCGCGAAGCATCCGCCGTCAAACGGGCCTGCGGGGACGAATTTCTGTGCCTCTGTCCGGGTATCCGTCCGGTCGGCGGCGCCTGTGACGATCAGGCAAGGGTGTGTTCTCCGGAGGAAGCCGTCCGCGCCGGCGCCGATTTTCTGGTCATGGGCCGGGCCGTCACCAGAGCCGGAGACCCGGCGCTGGCCGCGGCCGAGGCCCTTGAAAACATGCGGGACGGGCTGGTTGGCAGGCTGTCCGCCCCACGGCCTTTGACGGACTTATGAGCGGCGCTATGTCGAAAAACGTTCTTTCCGGCCCGTCCGCCATAAGGGCCCCCGGCAGGCCGACAGCGAACGGCACGCTTGCGCCGGAACACGGCGGAAAAAGGCCCGGCATCCAGGCCTATCGCCACCATCCCGACACCTGTTTTCCTCAAGCCATGCGGCAGGGACGCGAATGACACAACAAGACGCATCCAGACAGGACCGTATCAGCGGCGTTTTTTCCTCCCAGGAGGTCAAAAAGGTCGGAACGGGCACTACAACGCGCAAAACCATCCAAAAGGCGTTCTGGTTTTGTGAAGAGCAAGACGACGGCTCTTTTGAGGTCCAGCCGCTGAACCCCAATTACATACCCTCGGGGCCGAAGAAGCTGGTCACGCGGGAGCGCTTTCTTTCGGCGTTCAATCCCGAGCCCGAAATGTATGCTTCCACCGTGTACCCCAAGATGCACGAAATCAACAAAACCATCGCGCGCGCGGACAGGCACAGGGCCAACAAAGAATACTACAGCGCCGAAATGGAATACAACACCGCGCTGAAGGTGGATGAGGATAACATAAGGGCCAATTTCGGGCTGGGCATCACCTATCTTGAGCGGGCGGAAAACGCCAAGGCGGAAAATATTTTTGGGCGTCTGGTGCGGCTTGAAGCCGCCTTTGAAGAGGAAAACAAACACCTGTTCAATGAATTCGGCATCAAGCTGCGCAAAAACAAGATGATCGACCAGGCCGTCACCTATTATGAACGCGCCCTGGCCCTGACCGCCGGGGACGAAAATCTCTTCTACAACATGGCCAGAGCCTACTTTGAAGATCAGAATATTCCCAAAGCCATCGAGAACCTTGAAAAGTCTCTCAAGCTGAACCCCCTGCTCGATCCCGCCGTCAAGTTCCTGCTCTGGCTGGTCAGCAAAGGGCTTGTGCCCGA